>CALDGN010000359.1 GCA_937942965.1 uncultured Acidimicrobiales bacterium
GCAGCTGGTACATGCCGGACATGCCCGCGCCGATGATGAGGACGTCGTGGTCGACGTCTCGGCCCGCGACCGGCCGACTCATCGCCGTACCTCGATCACGTCTGGCCCGTGACGCCGAACACCATGAGACGAGTCTTGCCCCCGGTTGTCACTCGCGCCCAAACACGGCCAGCGCTGCGACCTACGTCTTGAGGAGCGTTGACCAGTCCGCGGTTCCGGTGATCGATAGGCCAGCGTCACCGATCGTCTTGCGTCCCCAGAGAGCAAGCAAGAGCGGTTCCGGCTTGCCCGCTATGACCGCTGCATCACCACTACCACCGGAGCGAACGTCGATCCGGCCCGGCTTGGCTGCCGGTGTCAGCGTCCAGGCTTGCTTGGGTCTCGTGGTCTCGAGGACGAGCGAAGCGTCGAGCGTGTGCTTGCCGCGGGTGCGGACGAAGGTGTCGAGGAACTCGTCGATGCCATCGACAGCCTGCTTGGCGTCGATCTTGGTGCACTGATCCGACGCCGACTCGACGTCCCAGCGGTGGATGCACGTCTCGTGCAGCTGCCGACGAATCCACCACCCAACCGTGTTCTCTGAGCCGGGGTTGAAGTTCGGGCACGGCGCGTCAGGGTCTAACGACCGCAACAGCTGCACCAAGGCTGCCGCTCCTACGTCGAACCATTCGCACAGCTCGTCACCGTCGAGCTTCGACTTGGTGAAGCCCGGGCCCTTCATCGATCGCTCGGTGACGATGCGGGTCGCCCACCGGTGCACACCGCCAAGGTGAGCGACGACATCACGCGCCTTCCACCGGCCGAGGTGATCAATCGGCGCAGCCAGATCGCCCGAGCGAGCGAGCTCGCTCATCCGGCCCGCTTCGGTCTCGATCACATTCACGGCATCGCCAATCACAACAACATCATGAGCGATGAAGTGGTCATCTCCTGACCAGGTTCGCGAGATCTAGCCGACGGTGTCCATCCAGGCGGATGGGGACATGTCCATGTGGCGGCGGAAGTACTTGGCGAAGTTCGTCTGCTCGCTGAAGCCGAGCGTGTGCCCGACCTGGGACACCGATGCCTCGGGCTGCGACAACAAGCGGCGCGCTTCGAGCACGACGCGTTCGTCGACGAGTTGCTTCGCGGTGCGGCCCGATACCTCGAGGCATGCACGCGAGATCGTCCGTGCCGAGTAGCCGAGCCGCTCGGCTCGCTCCCCCATCGTGACGGCGACGCTCAGGTCCGCTTCGAGATCGTCACGGAAGGCGACGTAGGCAGCGGGCAGTCGGTCGGTGAGTTCGCTTTGCTCTCGGCCAAGCCCCATTCGCACGAACACCAAATCACGGAGCGCGCCGAGTGCAACCGCACGCTCAACCGGGGTGCGCTCCATCTCTCGCTCGTGCTTCACCAGAGCGATCACTGGCTTGAGTTGGCTCCGCGCTTCGTCGTCGATGTCGATCCAGCTCGCGCCGAGTTGCCACCGGTTCGACAGACGGGTCGGCGCGTCGCTGAACAAGATCAGCGTCGCGTCGAAATCCGATTCGACCCGCCAGCGGTGCACCTGACCGGGCTGAACGTGCAGCATGCGGTGTGGCCTCATCTCGACTTCGGCGAAGTCGACCTCGTGTACCCCCACACCCCGGCGGCCGATCATCACCATGTGGAAGTGCAGGCGCTCCATCCGGTCGAAATGCTCGGCCGGGTACCGCTTCATGAGCTCGCGGCGACTGACCATCTCGATCGGGTCGCTCCGACGCGCAGCTTGGAACCGAAGCGGGCGGATGTCGTCGGCACTCATGGCATGAGTGTGCGAGCCCGATGGGCTGGCGTCAATCGATCGAGCGGTCGTTGTCCAATACGGATCGCAAGACCTCCACTTCGCACCTTCCCGATGGCCCCGGCATTCCGGATCATGGCGAATGACGCACCAACCCCACTGACCAAGGAGTCGTCATGAAACGCATTCTCAGCAGTCTCGCCCTCACCGCTGCGCTGCTCGCAGCCTTCGCACCTGCAGCTGCCGCCAACGATCACAGCAACGCCGACCTCGAGGGCGTGAGCGTCAAGATCGACAACACGATCGAGGCGCCCGCGTTCGGTTTCGACGGTGAAACGCCGTTCGGGTCCCAGGGGCCTGTGGCCATCAACGCGACCGTCGAGTTCGCCGCATGCTGCGACGGCTTCTACGTCGTGGACATCGACGGCACGCAGGTGTCGATGAAGTGGATTGGCGACGCCCAGTTCGCCCGCGTCATCGAGCCTGGCACCTACGACCGCTACTACTTCACCTTCGGTGAGCCAGTGCTTGCCGGTGCCCGACTGAACGGTGCATCGACGCTTCCCGCAAACGTCACCGTTACCTCTCCGACCACGATGACCGTCGAAGTCGCCCCTGGCATGCAGGTCGGCGAAGGCTTCGACGCATTCATCGATCTGCAGCTCGTCGGCGCCGCTCCAGCACAGCTCGCGTTCACTGGCGCTGAGACGACCGTGCTGGCGATCATCGGTAGCACCGCCGTCGTTGCGGGCGCTGGCCTCGTCGCATGGAGCCGTCGCTCCGACGAGGACTGACCCGCAAGCTGCGCTCACTGGTGCAGCACCCGCCAACGACAACGTGCGCCCGGACCCCATGCCCGTCCGGGCGCACTGGCATTTTTGACGTGAGCTTTATTGCCAGATTCTTGCAATCGACCTTCCGAGTCGTTGCTTCGCAGAACCGAATCATGGCGAGATGAACATGAACGAAGCTCTGCCATCCCTCTTGTCGTTCCGTGGACTCATCGGCCTCGGGCTCATCCTCGGTTGCGTAGGCGCCGCGCTTCTGGTGCCGCTCCTGCCCCGCTTGCGCCAGCGAAGCGTCGCCGCCGTTGCGATCGGGTTCCTTGCGTTCCAGGCGTTCCACTTACTCGAGCACCTGATCCAACTCGTCATGTGGTTTCTGCATCCGAGCGCTCCGCCGCACATGACACCGTGGGCGCTCGACGGGGTCGACGGCATCGCCGCCTGGTTTGCGCTGCTGCCAGGCGAAGCGACCGCGATGGCTGGCGGCATGGAAGGCCTCCACCTGGTTGGCAACGTGCTGTTCCTCGTCGGCATCATTGCGCTCGGGCGGGTCACGCCCACGCCGCTCCCTGGCGTCAAGGCAGCGTTCGCATTGCAAGGGATCCACGTCGCCGAGCACGTACTTCTCACTGCCACGCTCTGGCTGTTCGGCACCCCGATGGGTCTGTCAACGCTGTTCGGCGTTGCCTACAACTACAGCTGGGCGGGGACGATGCGGGTGTGGTTCCACTTCTTGATCAACCTCGGCGCGACCATCCCCGCGGCGACAGCAGCGATGGTCTGGTGGAAGCAGACGCGCCGCGACTCGATTCCGCCTGCCCCCGAACCGGTCATCGATCTGCGTGACCGCAAGCTGGTTTCGGCGGCTACTGGGTGAGTGGCTGATCCCAGTCGGGATCGTCGAAGCGCTGAATCTCGATGAGATGACCGTCGGGGTCACGCAGAAACGCCTGCGTGATCCCGAAGCGCTCGTTGTACGACACGCGCTTCTCGAACTCCACACCGACACGTTCGAGCGCATGGCAGTACTTCTCGACGTCGTCCCGTACGAGCGTGACGATCACCCCATCCGGGACCGCCGGCCCGGCATGGTCGCAGACGCCGAGGAAAGCGCTGGAGGTGACCCGATAGATACGACACGCACCCTGGTCCGTGACCAGGGCGAGTCCGAGCGTGCTGCAATAGAACTCGTGGGCACGCTCCAGGTCGTCGACCTGCAGGAACGTCACCAACGCTTCGTGCATGATGGACGTGGCGATCAGGCGGCGTTGCGGACGAGCCGGAAGACGGGAATGACCCGAGGCGCGGCCTTGGCGGCGTATTCGTTGAAGTTGTCCATGACCGCCGCTTGGGCTTCGTACAGCCGATCGCGTTCATCGCCCTCGGTCAGCACGGCAGTGGCTTCGAACCTGTCCGTACCGACTTCGACGGTGACCTGCGGATTCGCGACCAGGTTGTAGTACCAGTTCGGGTGGGTCGGAGCGCCGCCCATCGAGGCGATGATCACGTGGTCATCGCCATCGGTTGAGTAGACGAGCGGCGAGCACAGCTCGCGGCCAGACTTCGCGCCGGTCATCGTGACGAGGATCATCGGGGCACCTTCGAACGGCCCGCCGCACACACCGTCGTTGGCCCGAAACTCTTCGATCACCTGCTGGTTGAAAGACAGTCGTTCGCTCATCGTCATCTCCTCGGTTCCGCTGGCCCAGGAACCTAGCGTGCGAGTGTGCGCATCATCAGCTGGAACGTGAACTCGATCCGTTCTCGCCATGAACGGACGACCGCATTGCTCACCCGCCACGAACCCGACGTTGTATTGCTTCAAGAGACGAAGTGCACCGACGAGACGTTCGACCCGATCGCCGAACCCTGGCGCGAGCTCGGTTACGAGGTCGCCCATCACGGCGTCAACCATTGGAACGGGGTTGCGATCTTGTCGAAGTGCGGGCTCGATGATGTGGCGATCGGCTTCCCCGGCTCGAACCGCGAGCCGTATGACGAGGCCCGGTTGATCTCGGCGACATGCGGCGGGATCCGCATGCACAACGTCTATGTGCCCAACGGGCGCGAGCTCGACAATCCGCACTACCTCTTCAAGCTCGTCTGGCTCGAGCGGTTGCGCACCGTGATCGACGCAAGCCGACCGACGCTGCTCGCCGGTGACTTCAACGTCGCACCCGCCGACATCGACATCTACGACCCGAAACGGTTCCGGCGCACGACGCATGCCAGCCCACCAGAGCGAGCGGCGATCGAGGCGCTGCTGGATTGCGGCCTGGTCGATGTCGCTCGTACTCAGGCACCGGACACCGAAGGCATCTACACCTTCTGGAACTATCGGCCCGGCCAGTTCGAACGCAACCGAGGACTGCGCATCGACCTCGCCCTGGCGTCGGCCGATATCGCCAATCGAGTCGAAGCGATCACCGCCGATACGGCCGAGCGAACACCGCTGCCCGACGGAGCCGAAGGCGAGAAGCCATCGGACCATGCACCGCTCATCATCACATTGACCTAAGCGGTTCGGCCCCGACCCTCGGGTAGAACAACCCACGAAAACGAGCCAGATGGTCAGGGCCAATTGCCTGGGCCATGCGACCTAAAACGGCCCTCGACACGTCGCCTGATCGGGGGAAATCACCTCGGAAGTCCCGCCACGCCCGCAAGCAAGCGGGACTTGCAAACTACTGTTCGCAGCAGCTCAGGCGAGGAAATAGGAGCTTCTGATGACCACTCGGAACCCCCAGAACGCAGATGTGCAGGCCAGTCTCGAGATCCTTCTCGACGGGCTTGGCATCACGGTCGACGAACTCGACGCGCGACGGCCCAATCTCTCTTCAGACGAGCGGCGGGCGTGGCTGCTCGCCGACACGTTGCGCCAGGACGGCGTCCTCCAGGACTAACCGTTAGCTCGCGGCGCGGAGCACCTCGAGTGCTTCGTCGGCGTGCTTGTCCATGCTGGTTTCGCTCGCCGTGTAGTGCATGAGCGTGCGATCCGTATCGATCACAAAGGTCGCTCGCTTCGTCGGAAGCGGTCCCATGCGCTTCACGCCATAGGCCCTGGCGATGTTCTTCTTTGCGTCGCTCAGCAGCTTGAAGCCGAGCTCGTTCTCTTCGTCGAAGTCCTGAAGCAAACCCACCGGGTCTGCGCTCACTCCCACGATCTGTGCACCGAGTTCAGCGAACTCTGACGACAGATCACGGAAGTGCTTGGCTTCGATCGTTCAACCAGGCGTCTTGGCCTTGATGTAGAAGTAGAGAACGAGCCGACCGTTGGCCAACAGTTCACCGAGACTGACGGTGTTTCCCTGCTGGTCGGGCAGTTCGAACTCGGGAACCTTGTCACCGATGTTCACGCCAGCGACGCTAGCGCGCATGATGGAGTGATGAGCGAGCCCAACACCGTCAACCCGTCGGCCGCAGAGCCAAGTCGCTTCAGTCTGACCCCGCAGCCGGCACCTGGTGCCATCGTGCGAGCCCGAGGATGCGAGCTGATCACCGACGATGGCCGGCGCATCCTCGACGCGGCCGGCGGCGCAGTGGTGAACAACATCGGCCACGGTCGTCCCGAGATCGCCGACGCCGTAGCTGCTGCGCTACGCGAGCTCGACTATGTCGTTCCGCTGTGGCCGACACCGAACCGGACTGCGCTCGCGAACTATCTCGTCGAACAGTGGCTTCCGGACGGCTTCGGCCAAGTGTTCTTCGCCGGAGGCGGAAGCGAAGCGAACGACACCGCCATGCGGCTCGCTCGGATGTACCACCTATCGCGTGGTGACGAGCAGCGGCATCGAGTGATCGGTCGGGTGCCGAGTTACCACGGTTCGACCTTGGCCACGCTCGCGATTGGTGGCCACATGGATCGACGCGACGGTTTCGACCCGATGCTGGCCGAGCACCCGAAGGTTCCATGGGACTCAGCCGACGCGATTGCCGCTGCGATCGAAGGAGCAGGTCCGGACACGGTCGCTGCATTCATCGCCGAGCCGGTCATCGGCGCATCCGGGCCGGGGCTCGTCGCACCACTCGACTACTGGGCTCAGGTCACCGAGGTCTGCCGTGAGTACGGCGTGCTCATGATCAGCGACGAAGTCATGACCGGTTTCGGCCGCACCGGCCTTCGTTGGGGATGCGAACACGACCGGTGGGAGCCCGACATCATCGTGTCGGCGAAGGGCCTGACCGGCGGCTATGCGCCACTATCGATGGTCGCCGCCCATGATCGAGTCGTCGCGCCGCTGATCGAGGCCGACAAGGGCGTCATGTTCTTCACCTACAGCGGCCACGACAGTGCGTGCGCTGCGTCGCTGGCGGTGCTGCGCATCTTGGAGGACGAAGGCCTGATGGAGCGTGCCGCTCTCCAAGGCGAGCGGTTGCGGTCGGCATTGACCGAGGCTCTGGGCGACAGCCCGCACGTCAACGAGATTCGCGGCCGTGGCCTGCTGCTCGGTGTCGAGCTCGAAGGGGTCGCGTCGATCGATGTCGTGATGGCCGCACTGGACCGAGACGTCTGGATCTACCCGGGTGGTTCCGGACCAGCGGTGAACGACGGGCTGCTCTTCGCTCCCCCGCTGATCGTCACTGACGACGAGATTGACCGCATGGCCGCCGTCGCAGCCGACGCAATCAAGGCTGTGACGAGCAGCTAGGCGCAGAAGAGGGGTCAGGCGTAGAGGGCTGGACGGTCAGGAAGTGTGACCTCGACTCGGCCACCGCCGTCGAGCGATTCGAGGGCCGAGCCGACCACGATCTGCGCGGCCAAACCGTCCCAGGTGCTCGGGCCTGACGCCACCGCGTCACTCAGCGAACGAACCCAGGCATCGTCTTGCACTCGGTAGGCATCAGCGAACCAGCCGAACCAGTCGCGCCCGATGGTCTGCGTGACGCCCGCATCGCGGCGCTCTGTCGCTCGCACTGGTCCTGCGGTCGAGATCGTGCTGTTGCCGATTGTGACGTCGACCATGACCTCGTAGGCGAATCCGTCGTCGTCGAACTCGACCATCCCGTGACCGCCACCGTCGAGTTCACACATCAGCACGACGTGGAGCAGGCTGCCGTCGCCCCGGCGGGTCGCATAGCCCGTCACGGCCGTGATCTCGCTTCCGCTGATGAACCGGATCGAGTGCAAGTCGTGGACGATCGACTGGCCGACGACACCCAGATCGGTTCGAGCATCCGCGTTCGTATTGCGATGCAGTGAGCGGATGAGGTGAAGCGGCGCATCGTCGGCGATGGCCTCGACGACTTGGCGGTGCGGTAGGTCGTACTCACGCATGAAGCCGAGCTGCACGACACGTGAGCCGTGCGCCACTTCGGCATCGACGACCGCTTGGGCGTCTTCGATCGTCGTCGCCAACGGCTTCTCACACAGCACTCGCTTCCCAGCAGCCATGGCAGCAAGGGTCAGCTCGGCGTGGGTCTCGTCGGGCGAGGCAATGACGACCGCCTCGACATCGTCGCTGACGGCCGCCGCCAGCGGATCGAGCGTCGCTTCTGCGCCCAGTTCGGCGGCGAGGTTGGCGGCGTTGTCGCCGAACGGATCGGCGATCAACGCCACCTGCGCATTCGGGATGCGAGCCAGCGTCCGCGCATGGAACGAACCCATGCCACCAGCCCCGATGAGCGCGATTCGATGGAAGTCGGTCATGACTCAATCATGCCGGATCGGCAGTCGAGCCGACTCGGTCAGAGCGAGATGCCCTTGCGGTCGACCTCGGCCTCGCGCTTGTCACGGCGGCGCAAGTGCACTTCGCGGTGCTTGACCCTCCAGCCGTCAGCGGTCTTGACGCACTGGTCGTAGTAGCTGGCCGTTCCCGTCTTGCCGCCGCCGATCAGAGCCACGATCCGAAAGCGAAGCTCTGCGCCGTCGTCGGTTGCGTCGGCCCACACGTTGGTCATCATGTGAGTGCGCGGGTGCGCGGCTTCGTTCTCCATGAAGTCGACGATGTCGTCGACGCCCGTGCACACACGCGACCCAACACCGGTCAGGTCGAAGACGCCGTCCTCGGTGAAGATCGTGCGAAGACGATCCCAGTCGCGATCATCGATCGAGTCGCCGTAGCGGCCCGGGATCTCGTGCAGAGCGAGCCGATCGTCGGCCGAAAGCTCGGCCATCAGCGGTCCTCAGGGCGGTACATGCGGATCGGCTTGGGGTCGGTGATCCAGGCACCTTGCTTGCGCCACGGTTTGCCGGCGAACGCGCCGCCGTCGACGACCTGGGCATGGCCGGTCACGAAACTTGCGTCGTCGCTCGCGAGGTAGAGCGCTGCATTGGCGATGTCGCCAGGAACGCCGACTCGACCGAGCAGCTGTGTCTTGCCGACCGCGGCCTTGAACTTCTCGAGCTGCTCATCGGTCGTTGCCGGATGTCCCGCTGCGAGCGGTGTCGCCACTGGACCAGGGCAGATGCAGTTGCACCGAATGCCGTGCTCGCCGAGTTCGAGTGACGCCGATTTCGTGAGGTGAATCACGGCTGCCTTGGCGACCGAGTAGAGATGCGGCGACCAACCCGACTGGAGTCCAGCGACCGACGCCGTGTTGATAACCGAGCCGCTGCCCTGGGGCCGCATGACCCGGGTTGCATGCTTGATGCCGAGGAACACGCCCTTCACGAGCACGTCCATCGTCAGATCGTAATCCTCGACGCTGGTGGTTTCGAGTGGGCCGAGCGCGCCGCCGAAACCAGCGTTGTTGAACATGATGTCGAGGGCGCCCCACGTGCTGACCGCTTCGTCGACCGCGGCCGCGACCTGTTCTTCTTTGGAGACATCGACCTTGAGGAAGCGAGCCCGGTCGGCGCCCAACTCGTCGACGACGGCCTGACCCTTCTCCTCGTTCATGTCGGCAACGAGCACATTGGCGCCCTCTTCAACGAAGAGCCGCGCGGTCTCGGCGCCGATGCCGCTCGCCGCGCCGGTGATGACGGCAGTGCGTCCTTCGAGTCTCATATGTTCCTCCTATGGGAAAGGTGTGGGCAGCGCGAGTAGCTCACCCATGCAGTTGTTCGGCCCATTCGTCGCGGACGAGCACACCCGCGCCGAGCAGTTCGTCGGTGTCGGCCAGGCTCAGGTCGAGCCACTCGGCCATGACGTCGTAGTTGTGTTCGCCGCGGACGGCGATCGATCCCGGGTCACGGGTTGGCGATTCGCTCATCACATACGGCGAGCGGATGACGTTGCGGGTACCGCCCTCGCGGTTGTCGATCGTCGCGACGGTCTCGCGATGTTTGATCGTCGGCGACTCGAGCACGTCGCCAAGCTCGCGGATATTGCCCCATGCGAGGTTCGCTTCGTCGAGCTTGGCGGTGAGCGTCGCTCGATCCGGCTGGTCGAGCATCCACTGCTCGATGAGGCCCCAACGGTCGGCCTTCTTCTGCTCGATCGGTCGGTCTTTGGCGCCCGGGTCAACCAGGCCATGCATGTTCGAGAGCTGGTACCAGAACCACTTCACCTCGCCCGACAGCAGGATCGGCCCGCCAACGGCGTCGAAAATTTGGCCGCCTCGAGGATCGTGCCCGGCGTCGTCGAGGATCGATTGACTCGCATCGCTCGAGAACGTCATGACGTCCATCATCGCGATGTCGATGTGCTGACCAATGCCGGTCTGGTCACGCACCCGCAGCGCAGCGAGCAAGCCAATGACGCCGTGCATGCCCGAGAGCACATCGGCTGCGCTGAAGCTGACGTCGCGCGCCTGCGAGGGCACTTCGGGGACATGGATTGCGCCCGCTTCGCCATGGAGGATGGCGGCATAGGCCGCCCGTCCGGACTCGGGTCCGGTTTGGCCAAAGCCGCTGATCGAGACCATCACGATGTCCGGCTTGACCTCGCGCAGCGACTCGTAGTCGATGCCGTAGCGAGCCATGATGCCGGGGCGAAAGTTCTCGATGACGATGTCGGCTTCGGCGACGAGCTGCTTGATCAGATCGGCGCCACCTTCGACCCGCAGGTCGATTGAGATGTTGCGCTTCCCGACGTTCTGTTGCACGTAATAGGTGGACAGGCCCGCGGCCTTGCGTCCCCACAGCCGCGTGACGTCGCCCTCAGGCGGCTCGACCTTGACGACTTCGGCGCCGAGATCGCTCAGGATCCGGCCAGCGACCGGGCCCGCGAAGACCCGGGACATGTCGAGCACCTTGATGCCGTCGAGCGGCGCCGGAGCACCAGCAGCTTGTTCCCCCATTGGCCCGACGGTAGACCCCAGCGTCCCGCCGCCTGTAACGGCTGCCGAGCGCGTGCCCCATGAAATGGTTCCAGGTTCGATTACAGGCGGGCGGGCGACGGTGGGAGGATGGAGGCATGGCTGCGAACAAGGACACCGAGAAGAAAGAGCTGTCGGCGAGCTTTCAGATGAACGCCGACATCTCCGAGCGCAAAGAACGCAAGCCCCAAGAGTTCTACGACGACATCAAGGCCAAGTACGCGGCCGAGCGTGAGCTTCGACTCGAATACCGGCCGCCGGGCAGCACGTTCTACCAAGCCGCCGAAGGCGATTTCGCCCACTACGAACACGACCCGCATGCGACCGAGATCGACGAGCGCGACCCGATCAACGACGAGGTCGAGGTCCTCTTCATCGGCGGCGGGTTCTCGGCACTGCTCACCTCAGCGCGCCTGCGCCAACGCGGTGTCGAGTCGATCCGCATCGTCGAACGCGGCGCCGACGTGGGCGGTACCTGGTACTGGAATCGCTATCCCGGCGTCGCCTGCGACGTCGTGAGTTACGACTACCTGCCGCTGCTTGACGAGATGGAGTACGTCCCGACTCGCCACTACGCCGGCGGATCCGAGATCCTCGCGCACTGCCAAGCAATCGCTCGCCGCTACGACCTCTACGACCTGGCTGTCTTCCAGACCACCGTCACGTCGACCACCTGGAACGAGGCCGACCAGCGCTGGCACGTGCGCACCGACCGCGGCGACGAGATGATCGCCAAGTTCGTGGTGTGCGCAAACGGCACGCTCGCCAAGCCGAAGCTTGCGGTCATCGAAGGCATGGAGCGCTTCACCGGCAAGAGCTTCCACACCAGCCGTTGGGACTACGAATGGACCGGCGCCAATCTCGAGAACCTCGCCGACGTTCGTGTGGGCATCATCGGTACAGGTGCGAGCGCGGTGCAGATCGTCCCCGAGGTTGCCAAGGCCGCCAAGTCGCTACACGTCTTCCAGCGCACGCCGTCGTCAATCGACATCCGAGATGATTGGGAGACCGACCCCGAGTGGGCGGCCAAGCTCGCTCCTGGATGGCAGTCCAAGCGGCGCCAGAAGATCATCGACAAGTTCCGCGCCCAGGCCGACAAGCGCGCCAACCTCAAGGGCATCAGCCGCGACGAGAAGATCCGGCGCCAAGAGAACGCGAACATCGATGCGATGATGCGCATTCACGCCCGCATCGACGAGACGGTCGAGGACCCGGCCACGGCCGAGGCGCTCAAGCCGTGGTACATGCTCATGTGCAAGCGCCCGTGCTTCCACAACGAGTACTTGCCAAGCTTCAACCTGCCCTCGGTCCACCTGGTCGACACCCAGGGCAAGGGCATCACCGAGGTCGGCGAGAACGGGCCGATCTTCGAAGGCACCGAGTACCCCGTCGACCTGTTGATCTACGCGACCGGGTTCGAGGTCCAGCAGACCGGCATCTACAACTCGATCGTCGGCGAAGGCGGCGTCGAGCTGCAACAGAAGTACAGCGACGGCATCCGCACGCTGCTTGGCATCCACACGGCGGGCTTCCCGAACATGTTCATCATGGGCGGCTACCAAGCGTCGTTCCAGTTCAACCTGACCGACCTCCTCCAAGTCCAGGGCGACCACATCGCCGACTGCATCGACCTGGTGCGCAACGGCGCCCACGAAACGCTCGACGCCAAACACGATCGCGAGGACTGGTGGGTGCAAGAGGTCATCTCGCACCGCGGCAAGACGAACCGCAACGCCGAATGCACGCCCGGCTACTACAACTTCGAGGGCCAAGAGAACCGTCGTCAAGACGGCAACTACAACGGCGGGTTCCACGCCTACATCGACCACCTCGACGAAGTGAAAGCCACCCTCAACGACTGGTTCGTCCTCAACTAATCCCACCAACCGAAATTGATGCGGTTTAGGGGTGCTGATGACCCCCAAACCTCCTCAATTTCGGGAGAGGGTGAGGGGTTGGGTGCTGAGCAGCTCGGGACCGGTTGCGGTCACGAGGATCTGCTCTTCGAGCTTGACGCCTTCGTCGCCGCCGGGAGGCGCGGCGAGCGCTTCGACACAGAGCACCATGCCTTCGAGAACCTCGCCGTCATAGCCAGCGGTATCCCAGTGGTCTCGATTCAGGATCAGCGGATATTCGTTGCACAGGCCGATCCCATGGGCGATCGCGGCGTTGGTTACTGAATGGATGTCATCGCTCGGGAGCCAGGCCTGGTGCGAGATCTCGCCGAAGGATGCTCCCGGCCGGAAGAGTGCAATGTTGCGCTCGAGCTGCTCGGCGGCAGCGGCGTGCAGGCGCTGCTGGCTCGATGTCGGCGCAGTGTCGCCCGCAAGCCAGGTGCGTGAGATGTCGACGGAGTAGCCACCGACGCCGATCAGGTCGGTGTCGAACGCAACGAGGTCGCCCGACTCAATCACCCGATCGCTGCACTCCTGATACCAAGGATTCGTGCGGGGCCCTGACGTCAGCAACCGAGTCTCGAGCCACTCGCCACCGGCTTCAATGTTGGCTCGATGCAGCTGGGCCCAGAGCTGCTGCTCAGTGATTCCAGGTTGCAAGTAGGAGCGCATCTCGTCAATGGCGTGGTCGCACGCCGCGACGGCTCGGCGAACCTCAGCGACTTCCTCGGCTGTCTTGATCGAACGAGCTGCGTTCGCGACTCGCTGCCCGTCATGCAGACGCACACCAGCGATGCGCAGCAACTCGGTACCCACGGGGTCCAGCCGATCAACGGCAAGGTCGCACCCGTCGGGTCCGAGCAGGCCCACGATCTCAGCCGCCCAGGCCCTCGCGAACTCAGCGGTTCGCCCGCCTGAGACGAAGTCGTACCAGGACACCGCGGGGCGAACCTCGTCGACACCGGCGTGCTGAGCGCTCAGGTGCTCGCAGCCCTTGAACTCGAACAGCACGACGTCGCCACTGGCTGGCACATACACATACCGGCACGGATTGTGGAGCGCATACACCTGCATGTTCGAGGTGCCAGTCGCGTACCTGATGTTGATCGGGTCGTAGAACAGTCCGGCATCACAGCCCGCATCGACGATCGCAGCGCGAAGACGCGCCAGCCGGGCGGCCTCAAGCTTGCGCTGGTCAGCCAACTCGCTCACAGCACCAGCCCGTCGGGACCGGTCGCAGCCGCCTCGGCCGCGACCAGATGCGCCTCGGTGACTCGGCCATAGACGCTGCGAGTGCGGTCCAGGGGACCGATCACGCCGGGACGATCGGCGTAGGACAGGACCAACACATGACGGGCCCGCTCGCCCATCACCTGGGTCACCCGATGCAACGAATAGCGACCCAAGAACAGCTGTAGATCGCCAGCACCAACGTCGCTGTGCTTGATGCCTTCATCCCCTCGTCCGTCGAGGACCCGCCCGAGGCCGGCCAGGTTCTCGTCACCGGGACGACGCAGGTCCTTGACGTATTCGAACCGGCCTCCCGACTCGGGTTCGCGGATCATGATGGTGACGACGAACTCGTTCGTGTCGTAGTGCCATGGATACTCACCGCCTGGCGGCAAGATCGTGGCGACCAGCCCGGCGATCGGATCGGCATATTCGAAGACCCGCTCCCGTCCCACGCAGGCGGCGATGAACTGCTTGAACCACGGCGACACATAGAGCCGATGCGCAGGCGAGTACACCGGAATCATGTCGCGGGTGACGTGGCCAGCGAACCATGTCTGCCGCACGCGCCGCGGGTCGTCGACAGCGAGCTCAGCCTCGAGTGCGCCTCGGTGGTACACGCTGGCCTCGTGGCGGCGAATCGCTACGTGCGGAACTGCGGCGTCGAGGTCGCTTCGAATGGCGGCAAGCGCGGCCGGCCGCAGAAAGCCCGGCAGGGTCACTGCGCCATCGGCTCGAAGCCGCATCGCTACGTCGGCGGCAAGCTCGGTTGCCGCGTGCGGGCGATCGATCGGGTAGCGGCTCGCGTCGACGAGGTCATCGAGTGTCCCCGCCTCGGGATCGGCAAGGGTCGTGATCGCAGCCATGAGAGTCCTCCTGAGAACGTCGGTGACTCTCAGGAGGCCACACAAATCCATATGCGTCCAATTGCGGTTCGAGGCAACTTGTTATGAATCCTGCACATGTAGCGTGGAGCGATGCAGCCGCTCCTCCTCGACCTGCGCCACTACGAGACCGTCGTCGCAATCGTCGAGTTCAAGACGATGACCGAAGCGGCCGCGCACCTGGCAACCACACAATCCGCACTCAGCCACCGCCTCGCTGAGGCGGAGCGGCGCCTCGACACCAAGCTGTTCGAACGAGGACGCAACCGCCGCCTCTCCCCCACTCGTGACGGGCTGGCACTGCATCAGTCCGCATCACGAGCGCTCGCAGATCTGGCCCGCACCGAAACCAGCCTCCGCGCCGCACCGGCAACACAGCGCACGACCCTTCGCGTCGCGGTCGGTAGCTACGACTGTTACCACTGGTTCCCTTCGTTCCTCGAACGTGTCCACTCAACCTTCGATGACATCGACCTTGAACTCGTCTTCGTCGGCGATGCTCCAGGTCCGGCGCTGGCGGCCAACGATGTCGACATCGTGCTCGCGCCCGGCTCACCCGAAGGAGACCTGACACTCACGCCCCTGTTCGATGACGAACTCGTCTTCGTGACCTCACCGATACATCGGCTTGCAAGCAACGAGTCTGTTGAGCCAGCCGACTTCGCCGACGAGACCTACCTGACCTACAACGCGCAACCGACACCTGGGTTCGAATACGACCGGTTCATCCGGCCGAGCGGCGTGTACCCACTGATCGTTCGCGTTGTCCGCCAAACGAGTGCGATCAGCGAGCTGGTCGCCGCAGGGGCTGGTGTGTCGGTGCTCAGCAGATGGGCACTCGAACCGATCGTCGCAGCCGGACGTCTGCGTGCAGTGCGCTGCGGCGACGGGCTCACGCTCCCCTGGCATGCGGCAACCCGACGCAATGATGAACGAGCCCAGCGCGTCGTGCTGGAACTCATCGAGCACTTGGCCGACTAGGCCAGCTCGGGAACGGGCCGGCTGCCACCTAAGCGGGACCGCAGCGAGGACATCCCGACAACCGCGGCGTAGAGCACCAGCCACGTGAGCGGGTTCTTCGCGTAGCCGACGACGACCTCGGCCGCGTCTGCGGTCGCCTCAATGCGAGTACCGATCGCCGTAACGATCGTGACCACGGCAATCGCGGCGGCCACGCCGGCGACGGCCAATCCAACTGCCTGGGCGAGAAGACCTCGACGGCTTCGCAAGCCGGGCTCGCCGGTCGCAAAGACATCGACGAGGCAGAGGACCGAAGCGCCCGTCGCGTACGCGATGAGGAACTTGGTGCCAAGCGACAACTCAGCCACGGGCTTCACCCAGCCCTTGCGTTGTAGGAACGAACCGATCCGGGCCGTCACCCCAGGCACAAGCCGCAAGCCGAGCATCATGATGATGCCGTCAATCGCTTGCGTCACTCCCCAGAAGAGGCTGCCCGCGGCGGTACCTGCGGCACTAGCCCCGATCGCCGTCGACCACGTCTCGCCATCATCGACCGCCTCGAACGCAGTCGCGACGATGGGCGGCAACAGAATGTCGTTGCCCCAGCCCCACTGAAACGCCATCCACAGAAACATCGCGGCGACGCCAAG
>CALDGN010000360.1 GCA_937942965.1 uncultured Acidimicrobiales bacterium
GACAACAATCGTCACCCTGCTGCCAACCTGCACTTCAGTGCCCGCAGCAGGTTCGGTGCGAATCACCTGACCGGTCGCAACGCCATTGTCGGCCGTTGCTGATCGCTCGACGCGCAACCCCAGGGCCTCGAGCGTGCTTCGAGCATCCGATTCGACACGCCCTCCAACCGAGGGCACATCAACCGTCTCAATTGCTTCAACCGTTGGCTCGTCAGCCGTCTCGGCGTTATTCAGGGTGTCCTGCAACAGGATGAGGAATCCGGCAAGGATAAGTCCACACATAAGAACGCCAAAGGCGATGAGGCCCCCACGTTTACGAGGAGGCTCGCGATACGTCGCCGGCAGCTCATGCGCGTGAGCGACCCGGCGAGGGGCAACCGTGGCGGGGCGATTCATCGCAACCGTCGCCTGTCCTGAAGCAGGGGCGGCCGCCATCGGCGCCATCGAGCCAGCTGCGGCAATCGCCTGACCCTGACGGAAGCGATCGAGATCGGCGAGTAGCGCCTCGGCGGTCGGATAGCGGTTGTCGGGATTCTTCGACAGAAGCTTCATCGTGATCGCCGCGAGCGCTCGCGGAATCTCGACGCCCTTTTCGGACACCGGCACGACGGGCTCTTGCACGTGCTTGTAGGCAATCGACACGGGCGTCTCGCCAGTGAACGGCGGCTCGCCAGTGAGCATCTCGTACATGACGACGCCGAGCGAATACAGATCGCTGCGCGCATCGACCTTGAGGCCCTGTGCTTGTTCCGGCGAGAAGTACGTCGCCGTGCCCATAACTGCGCCGGTCTGGGTCAGGTTGGCATCGGCGTTCGCCGTGAGCGCCGTGGCGATGCCAAAGTCGGCGACCTTCATTTCGCCCTTGGGCGACACGAGCACGTTGCCTGGCTTGACATCGCGGTGCACGACACCACCGTCGTGGGCGAAGCCAAGGGCTCGCGACACGTCGAGAGCAACTCGGGTCACCTGTTCGGGCGACAGCTTGTCGTCGCGGCGCAGGATCTGCGCCAGGCTCTGCCCTTCGACGTACTCCATGACGATGTAGTACGTGCCCATCTCCTCGCCCCAGTCGTAAATGCTCACGATGTTGGGGTGATTGAGGCCAGCGGCAGCTTGAGCCTCGCGACGGAACCGTTCGACAAACTTGGGATCGGTTGCGTACTCGGGGAAGAGGACCTTGACCGCGACGGGACGGCCCAGCAACTGGTCGCGCGCCACGAAGACGTCGGCCATTCCACCACGCGCAAGGCGCCGGTGGAGCTCGTATCGACCGCCGAAAACGGTCGGCTTCCCGTCGGACATTCCGGCCAATGTTACGGCCGAAAGGTCACGACAGGCATGCAAGGGACCTGGGAGTGTTCCCCATCGCGATTTCCGAAGGCCGGGCGGCCTATCTCAGCCGAAGTGTGCGTCGATCACGGCAGCAGCGATCGGCGCAGCGACGGCGCCGCCGGTTTGCTGTCCACCACCGGGCACAGCCTCAACGATGACCGCGATTGCAAGCTCTGGCGGGTTCTCGGGAAGACCACCGAATGCGATGATCCACGCATGCGTATCGCTCGTCGGCGAGTCGGCCACGATCTCGGCCGTGCCGGTCTTGGCGCCGATGACGAGACCGCTGCGAGCGAGCGTCGTCGCTGTGCCTTGTTCGACGACACCGACCATCAAATCCGCGGTGGCGCGAGCGACGTCGGGCGACACGGCTCGGCGCCACAGGGCGGGGGCGACGCGTTCGATGGCTTCGCCGCCGGCGCTGTCGGTGACTCGGTCAACGACATGCGGCGCCAGGATCTCGCCTTGGTTGGCGATGCCTGCCGCGACGAGCGCCATGTGAAGCGGCGTCGCCCGGACGTCGTACTGACCGATCGACGCTTGCGCAAGCAGCGACGATCCTTCGACGATGTCCGCTGGCGGGTTGGCGTCGCTTTGGCCCAACACGATCCCGTAGTCCGTCGGGAATCGAGACTCGACCGTCAGCGGGATGTCGAACGGTGGCGTTTCGTTGAAGCCGAATCGCTCGGCGGTCTCGGTCATGAGATCGGGACCCAAGTACTCGGCGCCGAGCTCGGCGAACGACGTGTTGCACGACCGAGCAAGCGACGACGCCAGGTCGCCGCCGCACGGGTTCCCGCCGAAGTTCTGCAGGGTCACGTTGGTCAGCGGTAGTTCGTAGGCAACGACTTCGGGGAAGACCGGCGCGGTCGCGGTCGCTCGTCCGGTTTCGAGCGCCGATGCCGTTGTGATGACTTTGAAGGTCGACCCTGGCGGGAAGACCTCGCGGTGGGCCCTGGTCAGCAGCGGGATGTTTGCGTCGTCGTCGAGCGCTTCCTTGGCTGCTCGAGCGGCCGTGAGATCGACGGTGCTGATCGTGTTCGGATCAAAGGTCGGCCAGCTGTAGAACGCGAGCACGGCACCAGTGCGAGGGTCGAGGGCAACGACAGACCCGCGGCGATCGCCCAGCGCGTTGGCGGCGACTCGCTGGAGTTCGCTGTCGATCGTCAGATGAACGTCGCCACTGATGTCGCCGTCGCCGAAGAAGTCGAAGAACGAGTCGAAGCGTTGCCCGTCGGTGCGCCCAGCGAGCTCGTCGTTGTAGCTGCGCTCGACCCCGGTGGCTCCGAACTCGAACGAGAAGTAGCCGGTGATGTGGGAGTAGAGGCGGCCTTCGGGATAGCGACGTTCGCGAGCGAACCGGCCTTCGACATCGACCGACTCAGCGATAACGATGCCGTCGGCGGTGACGATCTGGCCGCGCTTCTGACCGAAGTCGCGCACGACGCGGCGGGTGTTCAGCGGGTTCGAGGTGAGTTCCTCGGCTTGGTAGACCTGCACCCGGTTCAGCTGGACGAACAAGATCGCGAACAGCACGAGCAATGCAACGCCGAGTTGGCGAATCTGACGGTTCATGGCGACGCCGCCGGAATCGCGCTGGCTCGGCGACGCCGAGCGCCTGGCGTCGGCGCATCGTGGGGTCGGTCGACCTGCTCATCACTGATCCGCATCAGCAGCGCCAGCAGCGCGTAGTTGGCGAGAAGCGACGAGCCGCCGTAGCTCACGAACGGCAACGTCACACCAGTCAGTGGCAGCACGCGAGTCACGCCAGCGATGATGATGAACGCCTGGACCCCAAGCAGGCCCGTCAAGCCGGTCGCGAGCAGCTTGGCAAAGGGCCGCGTTGCGCCAAGCGCGGCCCGCAAACCAGAGCCGATCATGAGCACGAACGCCATCAAGATCGCGGTCGCGCCGAGCAGGCCGAGTTCTTCGCCGATGGTCGAGAAGATGAAATCGGTCTCTGCGGCGGGAACCCGCTGCGGGTAGCCGCGCCCCGGACCCGTGCCGGTCAGCCCGCCGCTGGCGAGACCGAACTGGGCTTCGACGATCTGGAAGCCGCCGCCCAGTGGATCGTCCCACGGGTCGATCCATGCGTTGACGCGTGTCTGCACGTGACTGAATTGCCGCCAAGCGACGAGTGCTCCGCCGATGAACAAGACGAGCCCGGCGAGCAGATAGGCGACCCGTTCGGTGCCGACCCACAAGACGATGAGGAACAGCATGAAGAAGAGCAGCGACGTGCCGAGATCGCGCTGCGCGACCATGACCAGGAGCGACGCGCCCCAGCCGAGCAACAGCGGCCCTGCGTGTCGAGGTTCGGGTAGTCGTAGCGGGCCGAGCTTCCAGGTACCTGTCCTGAAGAGCTCGCGTTTGTCGACGATGTAGCTGGCGAAGAAGATCGCCAGTGCGAGCTTGGCGAACTCGCCAGGCTGGAAGTTGATCGGTCCGACACGCACCCAGATCCGGGACCCGTTGATCGTCTGGCCGAACACCGGCAGCAGCGGCAACAGCAGCAGACCAAGCCCGATGAACAACAGGGTGTACCGCCAGCCCTCGAGGTCGCGGCTACGTCGAACCACCAGCAGGGTCGCAACGTAGAGACCAACGCCGAGGAACGTCCATAGCGCTTGCTGCGCGGCCAAGTCATCGTTGAGCCGGGCGATGAAC
>CALDGN010000361.1 GCA_937942965.1 uncultured Acidimicrobiales bacterium
GTTCGAGCTGGTCGAAGAGGGCCTGGAGCTGGCCGGGTTCAAGGTGTGGCCGATGATCGAGTTCGAGGCCGACGACGGTCTCGCTGCCGGTGCGACGATGGCCGCCGCGGATCCCCGCGTCGAGCGCGTCTTCATTTGCACGCCCGACAAGGACCTGGCTCAATGCGTCACCGCCGACGGCAAGGTCGTGCAGTTCGATCGACGCAAGCGACTGCTGATCGACGAAGCCGGCGTCATCGAGAAGTTCGGCGTGAAGCCGGCCTCGATCCCTGACTATCTCGCACTCGTTGGCGACACCGCCGATGGCTTCCCTGGGCTCAAGGGGTGGGGCGCCAAGTCCACAGCGACCGTGCTGTCTCGGTATGACCACCTGGAGAACATCCCCGAAGCGCCGGGGCAGTGGGACATCACCGTGCGAGGCGCCGCGAAGCTCGCCGCGACGCTGGTCGAGAACCGAGACGACGCCTATCTGTTCCGTCGCATCGCCACCGTCGACAACGAGGGCCCCGAGGTCGGATCCGTCGATGATCTCGCCTACACGGGCCCGAAGCCAGGGTTCGCCGAGTTCTGTCACCGCATCGGAGCGCCGCGCCTCATTCCGAGCTGAGCGCACCGGCCACGTAGTGTCGGGGGATGGCAGCGATCGAACCGTTCACCATCACCACGACCGACGCGGAGCTGGACGATCTGCGAGCGAGGTTGGCCAACACTCGCTGGCCGGACCGCGAACTCGTCGACGACTGGTCCCAGGGAACGCCGCTCGCATACGTCCAAGAGCTGTGCGAGTACTGGGCGAATGAGTACGACTGGCCGGCTGCTCAAGAGCGGCTGAACCGGTTCGATCATTTCCGCACGACGCTCAGCGGCGGCGTGCCGATTCACTTCATCCACCAACGCAGCCCTCACCCCGATGCGCGTCCGTTGCTCATCACCCATGGCTGGCCGGGCTCGATCGTTGAGTTCCACAAGGTCATCGAGCCGCTGGTCGATCCAGTCGCCCACGGCGGCGATGCAGCTGACGCGTTCCACGTGGTCGCCCCGTCGCTGCCCGGCTTCGGGTTCAGCGGCAAACCGACCGAGACCGGATGGTCGGTCGAGCGGATCGCCGATGAATGGGCAGAGCTCATGGCCACCCTTGGCTACGACCGCTACCTCGCCCAGGGCGGCGATTGGGGCGCGATGATCACGTCCGCGATCGGTGCTCAAGACGCGGAGCATTGCCAGGGCATCCACGTGAACATGGTTTCGGTCGGTCCCGACCCGGCGACGATGGACGATCTGACCGATCGTGAAAAGGACTGCCTCGCCGGCATGCAGTACTACCAGGACTGGGACAGCGGCTACTCGAAGCAGCAGGGGACCCGTCCGCAGACTGTCGGCTACGGGCTCGTCGATTCGCCTGCGGGACAAGCGGCCTGGATCATCGAGAAGTTCTGGTCGTGGGTCCACCACGATGGCCACCCCGAGGACATCCTCACCCGCGACGAACTGCTCGACAACGTGATGCTCTACTGGCTGCCGAACAACGCCACGTCGTCAGCTCGTATCTACTGGGAGAGCTTCGGCAAGACGAAGCGCGAGCCGGTCGAGATCCCGATGGGCGCCTCGATCTTCCCCAAGGAGATCCTGCGGCCGTCGAAGCGTTGGGCAGAGTTCCGGTTCAAGAACATCGTCTACTGGAACGAACTCGACAAGGGCGGCCACTTCGCTGCGTTCGAGCAGCCCGAGCAGTACCTGCACGAGATCCGCAGCTGGGCCCGCCAGGTGCCGCGGGGCTGACCTGCGGGCTCGGGGTTAGGAGCGGGCGCGCAGTGAGCTGATCGCGTCGTCGACGGTCGACGTCAGGTCGACGATCGCCCGTGTGTCTGCAGCCATGAAGCCGTCGGCAAACGCCCGATCGAGCAGCTCGCCGACCGGTCGCCAATAGTCGCCACGGTCGAGCAGGGTGACCGGCTTGGCCCGGCCGCCATGCAAGCCGAGCTGGGTCCACGTCGCGGCTTCGAAGACTTCTTCGAACGTGCCCATGCCGCCCGGAAGGCCGATGAACCCATCGGCGAGGTCGTACATGCGTGCCTTTCGTTCGTGCATGTCGGCGACTTCCTCGAGGACCGTGATGTCGCCATGATCGATGCCGTTCGAGAACAGACCGGCAGGGATGACGCCCGTGACATTGCCACCTGCCGCCGTAGCGCCGGCGGCTGCTGCGCCCATCAGGCCGGTCGCGCCACCTCCGTAGACGACGCCGATTCCGGCAGTCGCGAGCGCTTGCCCGACGTCGTTTGCCAGCTGCAAATAGGCGCTGTCAACGCTGTCACTTGATCCGCAGAAGACGGCCACACGTTCGAGTTCGGGCATGGCTTGAGACCCTAGTAGTACGGTTTCGGTCTCGTGGCTGCTTCCATTCAGCTGCGCGTCGACAGATCTACGTCGTCTCCATGTCCTTCGGGAACGCCGCGCGCTCTATCCTCGGCTGCACCATGACGGACCGCACCATGCAGGAACGGCTCGACGATCTCCAGGAGCGCCGCGAGGAGGCGCTTCAGGCGGGTAGCGAGCGGTCGATCACTCGACAGCACAACAAGGGCAAGCTGCTCGCTCGCGAGCGCATCGAGTACTTCCTCGACGATGGATCGTTCCAAGAAGTCGACCAGATGGCCCGCCACCGGGCCCACGAAGCAGGTCTGCCTGACCGCTCGTACACCGATGGTGTTGTGACCGGCTGGGGCACCGTCGACGGTCGCAAGGTGTTCCTCTACGCCCAGGACTTCACCGTCATGGGCGGGGCCGTCGGCGAGGTCCATGCCGAAAAGATCCACAAGGTCCAAGACATGGCCATGTCGGTTGGAGCTCCCATCATCGGGCTCAACGACAGCGGCGGTGCTCGCATCCAAGAGGGTGTCGTGGCCCTCGATGGTTACGGCGGCATCTTCCGCCGCAACGTCGCTGCCTCGGGTGTGATCCCACAGATCAGCGTCATCCTCGGCCCGTGCGCCGGCGGCGCGGTCTACAGCCCGGCCATGACCGACTTCATCTTCATGGTGCGCGAGACGTCGCACATGTTCATCACCGGCCCCGACGTCGTCAAGACCGTGACCGGCGAAGAAGTCACACTCGAAGAACTCGGCGGAGCTGGCAGCCACTCGTCGAAGTCGGGTGTCGCCACGTTCGTCTCCGACAGCGAGCACGACGTGCTCGACGCCGTCAAGGTGCTGCTGTCGTTCCTGCCGTCGAACAATCTCGAACCGGCGCCGACGTTCGAACCGGTTGATGATCCGGGACGCTCGACACCTGAGCTTCGCGAGCTCATGCCCGATAGCTCGAGCTTGCCCTACGACATGACCAAGGTCATCGAGGCGATTGTCGACGACGGCGACTTCATGGAGTACTTCCCGCATTGGGCGAAGTCGATCGTGTGCGGCTTCGCCCGCATGGGTGGCCGCAGCGTCGGCATCGTCGCCAACCAGCCGATGATCCTCGCCGGCGTGCTCGACATCGAGTCAGCTTCCAAGGCCGCCCGCTTCGTTCGCACCTGCGATGCCTTCGGCATCCCGCTCGTCACGCTCATCGATGTGCCTGGGTTCTTGCCCGGCGTCGACCAGGAGTACGGCGGCATCATCCGCCATGGCGCCAAGCTGCTCTACGCCTACTGCGAGGCCACCGTGCCGCGCATCTCCGTCGTCACCCGCAAGGCGTACGGCGGCGCATACGTGGTGATGGACTCCAAGGCGGTCGGAAGCGACCTGACGTTTGCCTGGCCGACGGCCGAGCTGGCCGTGATGGGTCCGCAGGGTGCCGTCGAGATCGTGAACCGTCGAGAGCTCCTCGAGATCGACGACGAAGGCGCTCGCGCCGCCCGCAAGGACGAACTGGTCGACGACTACCTGGACCAGTACGCAAACCCGTACATCGCTGCTGAGCGTGGCTACGTCGACGAGGTCATCGACCCGGCCGACACTCGCTCCAAGGTCATCGCCGGCCTCGACATGTTGGTGACCAAGCGCGAGGAACAGCCTCGCCGCAAGCACGGCATCGTGCCGCTCTAGCCATGGCTGAGCTATCTACCAGCGTGGGTCCGATGCGTATCAGCGGTTCGCCGAGCGACGCCGAAGTGGCGGCAATCGTCGCCGCGATCGAGATGTCATGGCCGAAGCCGCTCGCGGCGCCCACGGCACCGCCGAGCCAGTCGACCCGCTGGCGTCACGCCAATCGCTGGTGGGCCGAAGGCCGCCTCCCCAACACCTGGAAGTAGCGGTCAGCTCAATCGGCGGCGAGTGCGTCGTCGGGGTTGTCGAGGAAGAAGACATCGCCTGGGTCGGCATGCGTCTCATACGAGAACATGTCGCCGCCGCGGAACACGGACTCGAGGAACAGGACGGCGAAACCGTTCGTCAGCGCCTTGGCTCGCTCGACCGGCATGTCGTCGGGTGAACAGCCTTCTTCGCTCATGGTCACGATCGTCTCGACGACCAGAGGATTAGCGCCTTCTCGTTCCGGAAGCACCTTGACGTAGTCGCAGAGATCCGTGAACGTCTGGTGCTCGGCCCCGACCAGGTCGACCCGGTAGTGCGGGTCGGCATTGCTGGCGAACCAGGCCGTCTCAACGTTGGGGAAGATCGGCGTCGTCTTGTCGTCGGTGCCGGCGATGATCAGCGTGGGGATCTCGATGCTGGCAAGGAGCTCGT
>CALDGN010000362.1 GCA_937942965.1 uncultured Acidimicrobiales bacterium
ATTGCATCGGGCCCGAGCCCGCCGGCCAGCACCGCGAGCAGGCGCCCGATCTCCGGACGCACGCACAATTCGAAGCCAAGCTCGACGGCGTCGCTCACCGCCGCCTCCACCATCGGTGGCACGGCACCGGCTGTGGCATACGACGCGGTTCCTCGAAAGGACATCGCGACATCCTCGCGCCCGATCTGCGCTGGCGCCACGTCCGCTCGACCGGCAGGCCCGCGGCTTCTACGCTCGAAGCGTGACGACTGAGCCAGACAACATCGAGTGCACCGCATTCGACACGTCGGCCACGACCGACCGGAACACGTTGTTCACCCCGCCCTGCGTCTGCCCGCGGTGCACACCGGCTGCTTCGTTCGAAGACACCTCGCCAACCACGATCTGGCTCCGGACCGATGGCCGCCTGATGCGTCACGACGTCGAAAACATGGAACTCAGTGCGACGGGCCACGACCTCTTGGGCTGAGCTTCTCGGCTGAGCACGCCGCAGGCCCCCAAAATTCGACAGCCTGCTAGATTCTGCGCAGTCCAGATGTGGGAATCTGGGCGTCGCTTCTGGCGGCAATTGCGGGACTGGGAAGTTGATCATGGGCGCGAACGCCAACGAAGCAGGGACGGCCGAGGCGGACCTCGAACGTGCCGTCACTCGCGCCTCAAGCAGCGACGACGACTTCGCTCTCGGCGTGCTCGTTGTGCATGGCATCGGCGACCAGAAGCAGGGCGCGACACTCACCACCTGGGTCGACGCCCTGTCGGAGTGGTGCAACACCCGGGACTCCAAGACGACCGACCCGGATCAACGACGGCTCAAGGCGCAGGTGCGTCGTGCCATGCTGCGCCCCGCCGACGGCCCCGCCAATGTCGAGCTGAACGTCACCAGCAGCCGCGCTCGCACGAACCCGAACACCGACCACACCGTTCGCACCACGAACAGCCAGACCTGGCTCGTGGCCGAAGGTTGGTGGGCGAGCACGTTCGAGCCGCCGAGCTTCGGTGAGATCTGGAGCTGGAGCTTCATCTCGGTTCCCGCCACTGCGGCGATGCATGCGAACGCGATGGTCGCGAGCGCGATCCGCCGATGGAAGTCCTCGCGCGGTGCACAGGCGATCTACGAAGGCGCCCGTCTGGCCGTCATGATCCTGTTCCTCATCACGCTCGTGATGCTGTCGCCGCTCATCCTCGTGCTGTTGACCTTGCTCCTCGTGCTTGGCCTGATTGCGGCCGCACTGCCGATCGATGCGCTGCGAAGCCTGGTCGCCAAAGCCCAGTTGATTTCGGTCGGCACGATCGGTGACACGAAACGGCTGATCGACAGCCCCACCCAGGCCGGCGCGATCAAGTCGCCCGTGGCCGACGGCATCGCCTGGCTGCGCGAACGAGGGTGCAAGAAGGTTGTCGTGTTGGCTCACAGCCAGGGCGCCGCCGTGACCTACAAGACCCTCGTCGACATGTCCGAAGGGCTGCACGGCCGAGTCGAACCCATCGACGCGTTCATCAGCGTCGGGTCCGGCCTCCCGAAGGTCCACGCCCTCGAATACCTGAGCTCTCCCGCTGGGCTTCGGCTGCGCCTGGCTTCGGTCGCCGTACCGATGTCGGCGGTCGTCGGCGCACTGTCGCTGCGATTCCTCCGCGAAAGCGGTGCGCTTAGCGGCTTCGTGCTTCCGCTGTGCATTCTGGCCGCGACCGGAGCGTTCCTCTTCACAGCGCGGTTCATCAGCACTCGTCGCCGGGGCCAGTTCGGCCTGCTGGCGAGCTTCTTGGCTCTGTCGCTCATCGGGCTCATCGCTGCGGTGATCACGACCCTTGTCGTCGACCAGAGCGTCGTGGTCGTCGTCGCCATGCTCGCGATCACGCTCGGCTTGGGCGCCGTCTATACCTTGGCGACCGAAGAGATCCCGCCCGTTCCGAACACGCTGGAGCGGGCGACGCGCCGCTGGATCGATCTCTGGGGTTCGGTTGATCCGGTGCCCGCTGGCCCGACCCGCACGAACCTCGCCGGACGCCCCGAAACATGGCGCGTCACGAACCTCGGTTCTGTCGCTCTCGACCACAACTCGTATCCCGCGAACGACGACGAATGCCTGGCCCTGATCGGCACCGAGTTGCTGCAGCACGCCGGCATCGGCACACCCGAGTTGGCCCGGCCGCGGCTGAACCCGACCGAACGTCGCTGGCGCGTGGCGTGGCGTTCGATCAACGCCTATTTGCTCGGCGGCGCTGTCATCGTCTTCGCGCTCACAACCTGGCGCGGCGCGGACGAGGCCGCCCACCGTTGGTACGCAACGCTCATGCAGCCGGACGGGCTCGTGAACACGTGGTACCCGGGCGACCTTCCTGGCTTCATCCCCGACTCGATCTCGGCGCGAATCGCCGACGTTGCCTCGGGGCTGGCCTACGTACTGCTCGGCTTCATTGCCGTGCAGCTCGGCCATCGCGTCTGGGCAAGTTGGAATCGGGTCGAGTCGCAGTGGGCGATCAGTAGTCCGCTCCAGAACGACATCAGCACCGACGATGACGACAGCCCGACCCGCCAAGATGCAACCACAGCCGCGACGTCGAGCGATCCCGCTGCGCCGCAGCCAGGCGACGGTGCGTTCAAAGCCATGATCGCTCTGATCGTGTTCGTGTGGTTCATCGCCCTCGTGCCCCAGTGGGCATGGGCGAGTTGGCGATCGCTCGACCTCACGAGCTGGCGCGGGCTCGCTGTGCTGGCTGGTGCAATTGGCGTGCCGATCGCGATCGGGACCGCCTTCCCCATGCTGCTCCGCTCGCTCAACATCAAGCAATGGGCGATGTCTCGCGACTCAGCTCACGTCGACGGGCTCGTCGGATATGGCCGCTACCTGTTGCGCGAAGGCAAGACGAAGCAGGCGGTCAAGGTCCTGCGCCAAGCCGTCGCTATGACACACCAGGCTGGCCACGACAATGCTGACGCGCTCGGCACTCTGGCGCTCGCGCTCACTCGGCTGGCGCCTCGCCGTCGCCGACGTGCCGCGATGAGCCGCACCATCGCCTCGAACACCGGCGTGCATGTCGTCGGCGCCGACCAAGACGCGATCGATGCCCACCTCCGAGCCGCGGACCGGATGGAGACCGAGGCCAAGATCCTCGACCTCGAAGCGCTCGAGCTCTATGCGCAAGCGACGGAGCTCCGCATCTCGACGCCCGACATGTTGGTGCTGCGCATCGCACACGAGAACGCGATGCAAGGAAGCCGGGTCACGGTGCGTTCACTGTTGGAACAGGCCTACCGCAGCGACCGCAACGATCCCGCCGTCGTCCGAGCCATGGTCGACTTCGAGGCCGACGAGGTCATTGACCGAGAGCCTCGCGTCGATCACCTGCGCGAGGAACTCGAGCACTGGGGGCCAACCGATCGTCTCCTCGGGCTGTATTCGCTGCTGGTCGAATGGACGATGCATCCGCCGGCCGACCACGCCGGGATCGACGCCGACGACAGCGATAGCCCGATCGCTCGACTCCGAAGCGAGATCGACGCGCTGCTCGCCGCCGACCACCGTGCCCCGCTCGCCGACACCCGACCGCTCAAGATGCGCATCGAGCAGTGGACAGCTACCGAGAACGTGGACGAGACCGCTTCTGACGTCGCCGCGACAGCACGCCAGTTGCTGCGCCTGATCGAACGCATCGCCGGTACGGTCGGCCCGCTGGATCTGACCGACGGATCCGCCCAGCGAACACAAGCGGTGACCACCCATGTCTGAGCAATCCACAGGTGCGCTTCCTTCGGGAATGTTGACCGTGATGTTCACCGACGTCGAGGGCAGCACCACCCATTGGGAGCATCACCCCGACG
>CALDGN010000363.1 GCA_937942965.1 uncultured Acidimicrobiales bacterium
TCCATCTTGGTGCGGCGATAGACGAGGATGCCGTTGAGCGCCGTGAGCGCGTCTTCGTTGGCCTGCTTCGACTTCTTGGCGGGGGAGAGCTGGGCGATGAAGCTGGCTCGGGGCCCGAGCAGGCCGGGATTGGCCCAGTCGAGGATGGCCCACAGGTCGCCGAGCCCGTTCTCGATCGGCGTACCGGTCAGCGCGAGACGCGTGCGGGCATTGATCCGACGAAGTTGGCGGCTTGTTTCGGCGGCAGGGTTCTTGATCGCTTGGGCCTCGTCGATGACGGCCTTGCCGAAGTGGACCTTTTCGAGCACATCGATGTCTCGGACGGCGGTGCCGTAGGTCGTGATCACGATGTCGAAATTGTCGACGATGGCCAGGAAGTCATCGGCCTTGCGCCGGTTCTGTCCGTGGTGCACGAGCACCCGGAGGTCGGGCATGAACTTTTTGGCTTCGTTGGCCCAGTTGCCAACCACCGCTGGAGGTGCGATCACCAGGCCGGGGCCGTGCTCGCGGGACGGGCCGAGCGAGGCGAGGGTGGTCGGCGTCTTGCCGAGGCCCATGTCGAGCGCCAGACAGCCGCCCATGCCTGCTTCATCGAGGAAGGACAGCCACGTGTAGGCGTCTGCCTGGTAGCTGCGGAGTTCGCCGTCGAACCCAGGCGGTGACGTGTCGACCTCGGGGAGCGTGCTGAGGCTGCGCATCAAATCTGCGGCCCAGCCCTCGCCTGCGATCGACATCTGGCCGCCGAAGGGGTTGCCCTCGAGGCCAAGCGCGTGGCGCAGCATCTCGGCGCCGGTCATACGGGTCTTGTCCGCCCGTTCGGCAAGCGCCTCGGCAGCGGCGGCGAGGTCGACCTTGTCGATCTCGATCCACTCGCCCTGGGACTTGATCATCGGGCGAGCCTCGGCGGCGAGCGCTGCGATCTCGGCAGCGGTCAGCTCGACGTCATCGAAGACCGCAGACCAGCGAACATCGGCGAGCTGTTGGGCACCCACGACGGTCTCGGAGGACTCGGTAGTCAGGCGCAGCGTCGGCGTGGCTTTTCGCTTGGCCAGCTGCGGCACCGACACGTCGAAGCCAGCCGTGATCAGCATCTTGCCCATGTCGGACATGAGCTGCCAGGCCTCGTCTTGGGACAGGATCACTTCGCCGCGGCGGCGACCGCCCGGTCGCAATAATGCGGGGAAGAGACGTTCGAGGCGCTGCAGCTCGCGGCTCATTGTCTTTGACTTCGTCTGCGATGCGGTTGCCATCGCAACCTCGACGGGCTCCATCGCGTTGCGCTGGCCAGCGGCCAGGACCTCGGCGAGCCATGCGTCGTCTTCGTCGGGCGGGTTCAGCTTGACGAGCAGCTTCATGTTCGCCGTGCCGGTCACCGACTGCGCCCAGCGGCCCATGCGCTGCACGATGTCGTTGCCGATCGCGTGCTGAGTCTGGAAGGCCGAGCCGTCGAGACGAGCCATGATTGCTTCGCCGACCTCGAGCTTGTTCGCCGGTTGGTCGGGCGCAGCAGGCATTTCGATCTGACCGGCAGCGATGCGAGTGATCGCGTCGGTCAAGTCAGCAACGACGGCTCCGGCAAACTCTTTGCGGTCCTTGCGATCCGATGCAGCCATGGCGGCGCCAGGTGCGGCATCGGCCAATGCATCGAGACGGTCGCGGTCCATGACCGAGGCTGCCCAACGGACGTGATATGTGGCCAAGCCGCCCTTGCCGCGGCCGCGCCCGCCGCGGAACTGTTCGAGCAGCGGGACCATGCGCCCCTGGGCGACGAGCTCGACCGCGAATGCTGCGGCGAGGCCGAACCAGCGGGCGCTGGTGCCGAGGGTGCTGTCCTCGGGCGGCGTGTTGCCGAAACCGATGATCCAGCCCAGTGCGCTGATGATCGGCGAGGCGAGTGCCAGTGCTTCAGCCCGAGCAGCAATATCGATCGGGTCGGATTCGAGCCACGAGATCGACCCGCCGTCGTGGCGGTCGATGAGTTCTTTGAGCCGTTCGGCGTCGCCAGGTTCGGCGTCGTGGCCACCGCTCCAGGCGATGATCTGGCCACGACTCCACGACAGCTGGAGCTGGGCTTCGCCCGTGACGACGGCATCGGGGTCAGGGCCGGCGACTTCGAGCGGGCCAGCGATGTCGGTGATGAGCGCGTCGATGCGGTCGCACTCGTCTTCGAGGTCGTTGAGAACCGAGGCGCGCTCAGGCCCTTTGACGTTCTGGCGGGCCTGTTCAAGCGCCGCATCGGCCTGCTCGAGCAGCCTCCACAGGCTGTCGGTCCACAGTTCGTGGTGGTTTTCGAGGAAGTCCTCGTCGGCGTCACTGATGTGACCATCGAGGTAGTGCTGCACGATGCGATCGAGATGCTCTCGATCGATCAGCTGCGATGGCACGAGTGCCACCGCGGATGGCGCAACAGGCGCCGGCGTAGCGGTCATGGAAGTAGTGGTTCTCCACAGGGCACGGCATGTGGCCGATCCCAAGTTGGGGCAATCGGGGTGGATCAATGGCACGTGCGGATAACCCACATGCCAGCGAGCCTTGCTATCTCTGACGGCAAATCCGGTTGCGATGCCATCTCCGCTGACCGACCACCCGGTCGGCCTGCGCTCGATGTGTCGCGGATTGATCTCCTCGCCAAGCGTCAACCTAGCAGTATCCGACGCCAACACGGCCACCACCACGAGGCCAATCGTCAGGCGAATGTTCAGAACATGCGCCCGTGGACATCCCAGCCGGTCGCTTCGATGTCGCGCAGCGGCTGCATCCGCCGGAAGCCAACGGCGTGGCCGGACCAGAAGTTCGCGAACCGCAGCCAGAAGCCGTCCTTGTGGTTCTCGATGCTGTCGAAGTACGCATCGAGGTCAACCCGGCGATACATCCGCTTCCCCGCGAAGAGGGCCATCATCGAGGTCGCTCCCTCAGGGGCGAAGCGTGCCGCGCACCGGTCTGCGGTGTACTCCTGGGCCCGAGTCACCGTGCGACCGACGAAGAGCGCTCGGGGGACGGCCATGATCGCGAGGCGCCAGAGGTCAACGTGGCCGCAATGGATGTGGCCGAGCTCGTGCGCCAACACGAAGCGGACGCCGTCGAGGTCGTCATGCTCATAGGCGATGTCGACCAGGTCGGAGAAGATCACGACATAGGCACGGCGAACCTGGCACTTCGAGGCGAACGCGTTCAGCCCGCCGTTGCCGTTCTTGAGATACAAGCGTGGCACCCGTTCGAGGCCCATCGAGTTGGCCATCTCGACGTAGGCGGCGTGGATCTCGGGCAACTGCGTGGGCGTGATCTCGACCGCGTCGGCGATCTCCTTCCAATACGTGAAGCGGATGATCGCGAGGCCGGCGATGAAGGGAGACGCCAGGCCGATCAACGCCGCGCTCGCCCAGGCGGGAATCTCGATGCCGCCGAGAGCGGCCCACGCGGCGACGACGAGCCCGACCGCCGTGAGTAAGCCCGCGGCGGCAAGCGTCGTCACCTCGGCCCGGTGCCGTAGCTCCCGCACGCTGGGGGCCGACCCCGAACGCGAGACGTCGATCATCGTGTCTGTCATTACCCGCAACTCCTGAATCTGATGGCCAGTTCAGTGTTACCGGTCGACCGGACGAGAGCATCGGCCGATCGGATAGTCCGACCTGGCCGTTCGGCCAACGGCCAACGGCCAGCGGTAGTAGCGCTTGCTAGCTCTGCAGGTCGGCGATCACGCCGCCCCAGAGTTCCTTGTTGGCGCTGTAGGGCGCGTAGAAGCTGAACCGGTCGACCAGGTGCGAGTAACGAGCCTTGAGCTTGTCGGCGACGTCGCCAGGTTCGGCGACGACGGCGAACTCATGCAGCATGTCTGCGTCGATGAGGTCGGCCATGGCGTCCCATTCGCCTCGCTTCGACATGGCGTTGAGTTCGCCTTGGGCATCGCCCCAGCCGTGATGGTCGAGGACCGTCTTGTAGGCGGGCGTTGAGCCGTAGAACGCGATCTGCTTGCGAACCGCGAAGCTGGCTGCGGCCATTTCTTCTTCGGTCTCGCCGGTGACGACAAAGCCGGGCAGTGACACTTCGACGTCGCTCTTGGAGCGTCCGGCCTTGTCGATGCCGACCTGCAGCGCTGGCAAGCTGACGTGTTCGAGGTAGCTCGCAGTGGTGAACCCGTGGCTGAACCAGCCGTCGCAGACTTCGCCCGCGACGCCGGTCATCATTTCGCCGACCGCAGCGATGAAGACCTTGGGCTTGCCCTGAGGAATCGGTGGCGGGCTGAACATCGGCGTCATCAGTGTGTGCTGGTAGAAGTCGCCGCGGAAGTCGAGCTTGTCGCCGGTCTGCCAGGTGTCCCAGATCGCATGGAGCGCCTGCACGTACTCGCGCATGCGAGCCGCAGGTCGGGACCATTCCATCGAGAAGCGTTTGGTGATGTGCGGCTTGATTTGGCTGCCGAGACCCAACACGAAGCGTCCGTTGCTGAATGCCTGCAGGTCCCATGCTGCGTTGGCCACGGTCATCGGGCTGCGGGCGAAAGCGACGGCAATGGCGGTGCCGATCTCGATGCGTTCGGTGTGCTCCGCCGCCAGCGCACAAGGCAGGAACGGCTCGTGTGACGTCTCGGCCGTGAAGGCGCCGGTGTAGCCAGCTTCTTCGACTTCGCGGGCGCTAGATGCTGCTTCGGCCATCTTGAAAGACAGGCCGCCATCGATCTTCATGGGAACTCCTTGGAGGGGGATGGGTTCAGTGGCGAGAACGCGGAATGAGATTAGGTGTCGTCGATGTCGCGGAGGAACTGCTGGAGTTCTTCTTCGAGCTCATCGCCGGTCGGAATCTCGGTCTCTTCGATGCGCTTGATGTCATCGAAGCGCTGCTCGAGCCCGTTCACGATGTCGCGTAACGACGGAGCGTCTTCGAGCATCGACTCGACGGCAGCGGTCGCATCGGGCACCTGTGCTTCGAGCGAGGCAGTGTCGAAGCGAAGCCCCGAGACCTCGTGCAGGTTGCGGAGCAAGCCGAGGCTGGCCTGGGGCCAGGGGCTCGTCGAGATGTAGTAGGGCACCTGGGCGAACATGCCGAGCGTGTGCACCCCGTTCTTGCGTAGCTCGGCGGTCACTGCCATTTGCACGCCGACTGGAACGGTGAGCGTGCCGGTGGTGGCCTCTCGTGCCTTGATCAGATCGGGGCAGGTCGACGCGAACGAGATTGTGACATCACGGGTGTGCGGTGCCGGCACCGGGTAGGCGCCGATGGTGAACATCGTCGACGCTCCGATCGATTCGATCGCGAGCGCCGTGGCGGCTGCGAACGGGCGCCAGTTGAAATCGGGCTCGGGCCCGTGCATATAGAGGAAGGGTCGATCGTCGGCATCGGTGCCCACGGAGATGCGCAGCTTCGGCCACTGCAGTTCTTGCATGACGCCGTCAACGACGTTCATGACGGGGCGACGGGCGCGCTGATCGAGAAGACGGTCCACGTCGAACTCGACGATGGGCGTCAGGTCGCCTTGGTGCGTGATCGCCTCGTGCACGCGGGCCATCGCCTCGCTGGCTTCGATCCAACCGTCGGTGAGCATGACGAATGGCATCGGCCCGTCGACGGGTTCTCCGATCCATTCGAACAGTTCATTGGGGTCAATACCCATCATGTGGCTCCCACTACCCAGTGCCCGCTTCTTGACTGCCTGCCAACCCAACTCATCACGCCACTCGCTCCGCGTGCTCGGCGGCCTTGGCGACCAGGGCATCGATGCGCTCGACGAAGGCTTCGGCGCCACCTTCAGGTTCGGCGTCTCCCATCGCTCCGCTCACGTAACGCGAGTAGACGCCTTCGAGGATGCTGGCGAGACGCCACGATGCGAAGGACAGATAGAAGTCGATGTCGTCCATATTGCGCCCCGAAGCCTCTTGGTACCAAGCGAGCAGCTGTTCACGCTCGGGGAAGCCGTCGGCCATGGTCGGTGCGGCGTCGATCGGCGTGAAGCCATCGGCGGGGCGGGCCCAGTACGTCATGAGCGACGCGACATCGGCGAGTACATCGCCGAGAGTGCACAGTTCCCAGTCGAGAACAGCAGCGATCGAGCCGTCATCGGCGACCAAGCAATTGTCGAGCCGGTAGTCGCCGTGTACCAGGCCAGCGGTGCCCTGATCCGGAATGCGATCGACGAGATGGTCATGCACGGCGACGAGTTCGGGGCGCTCCCGGGTCTTCGACGCCTCGAACTGGCCGAGCCAGCGACGAAGCTGGCGGGCGATGTAGTTCTCTTTGCGGCCAAGCTCGCCGAGTCCGACAGCGTCGACGTCGACGCCGTGGATCGCGGCCATCGTTTCGATGAGCGACTTCGTCACACCCGGCAGCCGCTCGGTGCCGAACTCGGTCGCCATCTCGGCGGAACGAAGCACCGTGCCGGGCACGAACTCCATCACATAGAACGGACGCTCGTTGACCGACTCGTCTTCGCAGAAACCGACGATCCCGGGGACCGGCACGTTGCTGTTAGCCAGAGCGGCGATGACACGATGCTCGCGTCCCATGTCATGGGCACTTTCGAGGACCTGGAACAGCGGTGGGCGACGGAGCACCCAGGCGTGGTCCGCTTCGTCGGTGACGCGAAACGTCAGGTTCGAGTGGCCGCCAGCGATCAGGTCGAAGGACAGGGGACCGGTGAACTCGGTTCGTTCCGCCATCCACGCGGTGACGTTGTCCACGTTGACGCCCTGCACGTTGCCGTCATCGGTGTGCGTGTCGCCCATGTGCTGATCCCCTGTATCTCCGGAAAGAGTGTCCCTGGAAACGATGTCGGCAAAGACCGTTGCGAGGCCTTCGTGCGGGGCCTCGTCTCCGGCCCGGGGCGTCAAGATAGTCTGGACCGTCCATGGTCGACGTAACTGACGCAAGCTTCCAGACCGACGTCATCGAGAAATCGATGGAAGTCCCAGTGGTCGTAGACCTCTGGGCAGAGTGGTGTGGTCCGTGCAAAACCCTTGGACCGATCCTCGAGACGGTCATCGCTGAAACGAACGGCCAGGTAATTCTGGCGAAGGTCGATGTGGACTCGAATCCCGCGACCTCTCAGGCGTTTCAGGTGCAGGGCATTCCTGCCGTCTACGCGCTGAAGAACGGCCAGGTTGTCGACGGCTTCGTCGGCGCCCAGGGCGAACCTGCGGTGCGCGAGTTCATCGGGCGGCTGCTTCCGACCGAACAAGATCTCGAGATCGAACGCCTGCTTGAGATCGGCGACGAAGCATCGCTGATCAAGATCCTCGAGTTCGTGCCGGACCATCATGCTGCGGTTCCGGCGCTTGCTGAACTGCTCGCCGGCAATGGCGAAACCGAGCTGGCCCTCGAGCTGCTTAAGCGCGTGCCCGAGACCGCCGACACTCGTCGAATCGCCGCACTCGCACGCACGGGTGTAACCCCGCCAGCGGCTGCTGCCGCACCTGCCCCCGAGGCCGGCGCTGCTCCCGCTGCACCAAGTGGCATCGAGACCGCCGGCAGCTCCATCGCCAGTGAGCCAGTTGACGCTGCGCCTGCCGCTCCGATCAACGACGACTTCGACGAGAAGCTCACCGCACTGCTCGACAAGGTCAAGACCGACGACGACGCCCGCCAGCAGTTTGTGGACCTGCTCGAAGTGATGGGGCCAAACGATCCCCGCACTGCCGACTACCGCAAGCAACTGTCGATGCGGCTGTTCTGAGCCGGCTGCTTTCTGTCCAGGAGTAACGGTGGCGGGGAAACGCAAAGCTGACCCACATCCGGGCAAGCGCGCGTCCCGACGTCCCCGGATCGAGCGCCACGACGGCTACCGCGTCTTCGTCGGCGGACCGGTGCCTCCGCAAGCGGCGGCGATCACGCTCGGCAATGTGATCTGCGTACGCCAGAAGTACGCCGGGTCCGATGCGCTGATGGCCCACGAGCTGGTCCACGTGCGCCAGTTCAACGAGCTTGGTTGGGCCCGGTTCTTGGTCCGCTACGTGCGGTCGTACCTACGCGGCCGTTTGTCCGGCTACGGCCACATGGCTGCGTATCGCCGCATCCCGCTCGAGGTCGAGGCCTCGTGGTTGGCCGGCCTGCACGAGCGGTCGGCGCTCGAACCGAACGCAGGAAAAGTCAGCGACGACGAGGTCACTCGGGCCCGCGGCCCTCGTCTTGCCGCCACGCAGCGGCTCCACGATCGCGCCGAAGCCATGGGTTGGGTTTCGCCGACTCGTCGTCAACGAGATCTCGCCTCGGCCGCCGCCGAGACTGCCCAGCTGCGCTAGCAGCCGGCGAGCCTGTGCCCTGACAAGCTCCATCACACAACCGTTCTTGGTTGGCCGTGCACGGGGAGTACGGACCTGGTGGGAGCGAACACCATCGACTGTCCGGCCTTGACGGCACCTGGCACGCGGGCAGCTTTCCGGGGATTCCGGGGGAGACCTTCTCGGACATGGTGGTGCGCTCCTCGGACGAGAACATGACGCCAGGTTGAGTTATCCAGCTTGCTCCAGCTCTGGCTCGCTTCGGGGAAGCGGAGATCGAGCAGCGCCCGACCGATCTGCAGCTGTACGAACTCTGGCAGCGTGTCGATGGGCTGTTTCCTGACGACGTTGTCCGTATGGAGACCCGGTTCACGCTCGCGGCTGCCGCCGAAGGGCACGAGCCGGAACAGTCGTTGGCAGTGAACACCTACGGCACCGCTCGAATGGTCCCGGGAGGCCGCTACGACGCGCCACGACCCGGAGAGGATCCGATCACGCTCTGGTCGCACGTCGTCGCAGGTGAGCGTGACTATGAACCGTCGACGTTCATGGGAGTCATCAACATGCTCGGCCCGGCCCGCTACCGAGCAGCATTCTCGGCGTTGCCGAATTCGGGCGGGTTCATTGAGCGCTTGGAGCGCCTCGCTGCTGATCAGCGAGGACCGGAGCCGGATCGGGACTCGGCGAGCACCGGTGGCATCTACTTCGTCCCGCAGCCACACAACGCCGTTGCCCCGGATGAGCTCGTGGAGCTAGCTCGTGAGAACGTTCTTCTGAAGGCGCAGATTGTCGAGGAAGACACCAGCGACGTTTCGTTTGTCTACGTCGCTTCGAACGAGGCTGTCCCACGAGGATCTCTCCATTGGGCCATCGAGGAAGGATTCGCTGACCGGTGCGGGTTCGTCCATGGCGAGCCGTGGATATTTGGCCTTTCTGAGATGTGTTACTCGATCGCAGCGAGCTACGACCTTGCTCGTTGGCTGATGCAGGACTGGATTGTTGTCGAGGCCGACTTCGAGCCTCTGTATGCACTCTGGAAGACCGGCGGCTATTGGGACATCGACGAGAACAACGTGTGTCACGTCGCTGGTGCCACCTAACAAGCGCTCCGTGAGCCGCTCCCCGCGCTCGATGGACCCGAGCTAGCTTCGGCGGGGTGGGGGATGCACCTGGGGAGGGCGCCGGAGTCGAGTGGATCGACCTTGGCCGGCCAGCGAGTGCACCCGACGATGCCGGCACTCCCGCAGTGCGGCCGAACTGGCGAGTGGCTGCCGCGGTCGTAGGCGTCCTGATCGCGATGCTCGTCGCCTACGGACTCGGCCGCTCCGGCGGGCCAGCTCCGGAGATCGCAGCGCTGCCCGAGGTCTCGACGCCGGTCCCGACGGCTCCACCTGCTCCGACAGCGACACCGGCGCCGACCCCGACCGTTCCGCCGCTGACCGACCTGTTGGGCGAGGGCCAGGTCATCGAAGAGCTCGCGCTCGGTGACGGCACCCGCGCGGTGTTGTGGTGTCGCGAAGCGGTGCCGGGAACCCGGATCGAACCGACGCTTGCGTTGCTGCACTTCCATCCGACGGTGCGACAAGGCGACCAGCTCATCAGCTACGAAGAACTCGTTCGCCCCTGGGTGCCGACCGGTGCGTCGTGGCGAGGCCAGATCGATACCGAGGGCTTTGGTGTCGACGCTGCGGCAGCAGAGATCGAGGAACCGGAGTTCCTCGACGGAACCGAGCCTGAAGGAACCCCCGGCGACGGGACCCGCTGTCGAGCCTGCACACCTGAGCGCGCCGATCTCGCCGACGCCGGCATCGTGCTGTTCGGGAACTGTGAGCACGGCGTGCCGTTCCGGGCGGGCATCTCGTACGTGGTCGCCACGCCTACTGTCCCCGGCCAGTCACCGCTCGCGGTGCTCGTCGATTGCGGCATCACCTCGATCTCGTTCGACGGGGAGCGTTTCCGGATCGACGCTGAGGTGCCACTGGTCCGAGGCCTCACCGACGCTCGCTTCCGCCTGCCCTCGGTCATGTTGGAGCATCGAGATGGACGCTTCTGGGCCGACGATCTTGGACTGCTCGATTGGGCCTGCGACGTCGAAGGCTCATCGCATCTCGGCGATCGGCACTTGCTCCGAACCGACCGTGAACCACGGCTGAGCTACGAAACCGTCGACTCGGCGTTGGGCCCGATCGGAGTGCACGGGCCAGTCGTCGTCGGGCTCGACCGTGACCAATGCAGCCAACTGACGCGGGCGTGGTGGGGAAGCACCGCCGAGGAACGCGAGTCAGGCCGCCCCATCGCCCGGCTGGTCGAGCTGGACCCTCCCGACGACGTGACCGACTGGGTGTACACCTGCCAATCGGACTGAACGACAGCAGAGCGCCGGGGCGAACCCCGACGCTCTGCATGCATCGATTCAGCGGTTGACGGTCATCGCGTGAC
>CALDGN010000364.1 GCA_937942965.1 uncultured Acidimicrobiales bacterium
CGGAACTGACGAATGCGCCCGCGAGATCGACCTCGCCCCGTGTCTCCGGATACCACCACCCGTGCGGCACTCGAATATGGCCTTGGCGAATCGTGTCCTGGATCGCGACCTTCATCCGTACCTCGCCGTGGGCGGTTTCGAGTTTGGCCCACTCCCCATCGACCAAGCCCTCGGTCACCGCATCGTCGGGGTGGACGAAGAAGTGTGGGGCGGGTACGCGGCGGCGAAGGACACCGATGTTGCGCTGCCCCGTCTGGAAGAACGGGTCTTCACGTACGCCGGAGAACACCCGATACGGGTACTCGTCGCTCGGTGCTGGAGCGGGCCGGTGGTACGGCAGCGGGTCGAAGCCGAGATCGCCAAGAATCGAACACGACAGCTCAACCTTGCCCGACGGGGTCGCGAACCCGGTCTCGCGATACTTGCGGTACTTGGGTACGGGAACGTCCATGTACTTCTCGGCACGGAACTGCTCGAAGGTGGTGCCCGACGGCTCCAACCGATAGTCGATGACCTCTTCGAGGGACTTCCACGGGAACCTGTCGCCGAAGCCCATCTTGTGGGCCAGGTCGCTCCAGAACTGGAAGCTTGAGCTGGCCTCGTCTGGAGCCTTGGCTACGCCCTCGTTGAGCGTCAGCGTGTTCACCCACGCCCAGCCATCGCTGATGTGGTCCCGTTCACTGAAGACGTCACCGGGCATGACGTAGTCGGCGAGCATCGCCGTCGGCGTCATGAAGATCTCGTGAGCCACGATCAGGTCCTGGTTGAGCATGGCTCGCAGGATCTGGTGCTGATTTGGGTAGCTCATCAGCGAGTTGTTCCCGAGGGTGAAGAACGCCTTGATCGGATACGGATCACCGTCGGCCATGGCCCGGAAGAGCTCCGACGGATTGGCCATATGGCAACCCATCACCATGTCGATCCACTCGTGTCCCCAGACCCGCTTCATGTGCGGCCGCAGAATTTCGGCGGTGCGATACGTGTAGGCCGGGTGGGTGTCGTAGCCAATCTGCTTGGCCCGCTGTTCAGGGCTGATCTCGTCATGGAGTTGCAGCTCAGCCTCGGTCCGGTAGCCCGGATTCAGGCCATGGAACCGGTCGCCGCCAACGGCATCGAGGTTGCCGGTGATCGCCCGCAAGATGCACTGCAGCCGGATGCCCGACGTGGAGTCGAGCTGCATGTCCGTGATCGGCGTCCAGGGAATACAGGCACCGTCGGCTTGGGCGTACAGCCGGGCCGCTTTGGCGATCAGTTCAGCATCGACGCCGCAGATCTCGGCGACACGCTCGAGCGGGTACTCATCGGCACGCTTCTTGAGATCGTCGAACCCGACGCACCACTCCTCGACGAACTTCTCGTCATACAGCTGCTCGTCGATGATGACCTTCACCCAGCCCAGCAGCAGCGCCGAATCGGTGCCCGCCTTGATCTGGAGGTGAATCGTCGCCTTCTTGGCTTGTTCTGAGACTCGAGGGTCGACGACGATGCTCGCAGCACCACGAGCGCGTGCGTTCTCCAGCCAGTTGTAGATCGGGGTCCACGAGTGCTTGCGGGGATTGTGGCCGAGCAGAACGAAGCAGTTCGTGTTGTCGAAGTCCGGCAACGTGTACCAGCCGTAGGTGAGCCGGCTGACTGCCGCGGTATTGCCGGCACAGAGCGAGACGCCCGAGGTCCAGTTGGGTGACCCGACGAGGTTCATGAAGCGCCGGTCGAGACCGTGCGTTGTCTGGGTGTTCCAGCCCGAGGTCGACACGGCGAAGGCCTCCGGGCCGTGGGCGTCGATCACGCTTTGCAGCCGCTCGGCGATCTCGCTGATGGCCTGCTCGTAGGAGATCTCTTCCCACTGATCGGCGCCTCGCTCCCCCACCCGCTTGAGCGGCACCCGTAGGCGCTCAGGATGGTTGTGGATCTTCGGAGCGGCGGTGCCCTTGTAACAGATGTTCTTGGCGAGCAGCGGGTTGTCGTGCTGCTCGACCTTGGTCACCACGCCGTCTTCGGCGGTGGTGCGCAGCTGGCAACCGATGTCGCAGATCGTGCAGACGCTGTAGCCAGTTCGGGTACTCGTCGGCGCAGCGGAACGTGCCGGATCAGTCATCGTCATTTCGGTTCCTTTCACTGCCCGAGCCGGGCGTCGTGAGATTTCGCTGTCGTCGTCAGATGGTCAAGGACGAGTTGTTCGTGCGGGAGCGAGCCGCCCCGGTTGATCGCGCGACCCCAGGCGAGGCCGAGAAGCGACTCGCGGGCCACCAAATAGAAGGTGCGGGCCTCGTCGTCGGCGAGCACGTCGAGCCAACGGTCGGGTCCGACGAGCTTGGCAAAGGTCTCGATAACGGGATCGAGCACGCGTCCGAGCTCTGGGTCGTTTGCGCCGGCGAGCCAGCCTTCGAGCACCACCTTGAAGCCCGTATTGCGCATGACGGCCCAGGTCCGTTCGACGAGATCGGTGACCGACGTCGGTTCGCCTTCGGAGTCGACGACGGCGCAGATCGCGTCGTAGCGGTCCTCGAGCACGGCGACGAACAGATCACCGAGGCCATCGAAGTGATGCACGAACGCACCACGCGTCAGGCCGGCACGAGCGCAGACCGCGACCGAGGTGACCTTGGCCCAGCCGT
>CALDGN010000365.1 GCA_937942965.1 uncultured Acidimicrobiales bacterium
GTCCGTGAAGTTCAACGGTGTTGAACTCACCGAGCTTCGTGCCAGTGAGATGCGGGCCAAGCGCCCCCAGATGCAGATCATCTTCCAGGACCCGCACGCCTCGTTGAATCCACGCATGACCGTCGGCACCATCGTCGGCGAACCGCTCCGCGAGCACGGCGTGCCCGATGGCGGGACCATCCAAGACGCAGTCGACGAACTCCTCACGCTTGTCGGCCTCGACCCGTCACACGCCAACCGCTATCCACACGAGTTCTCGGGCGGTCAGCGTCAGCGCATCGGCATCGCCCGGGCGATCGCATTGAGCCCCGATTTCATCGTCTGCGACGAGGCCATTGCGGCCCTCGACGTATCGATCCAGGCCCAGGTCGTCAACCTGCTCCTCGAGCTGCAAGAACGCTTGGGACTGACGTACCTGTTCATCTCGCACGACCTGTCGATGGTGCGCCACATCGCAGATCGCATCGCCGTGATGTATCTCGGCAAGATCGTCGAATTGGCAGACGTGCACGAACTGCACACCAACGCCCGCCACCCGTACACCCAAGCGTTGCATTCCGCGGTGCCCGTTCCCGACCCTGTCGCGGAACAACTGCGCGAACGCGTCGTGCTTCAGGGCGACATCCCGAGCCCCTCAAACCCGCCGAGCGGCTGCGTTTTCCGCACCCGTTGCCCACGGGTCGAGGCGAAGTGCGCAAGCGAAGCTCCGGTATGGACCGAAGCCGCTCCAAATCACTGGGTTGCGTGTCACTTCCCCGACTGATCGAACCGCTCTGCGACTGCTGATCTCCTCGAGCTGAGCGACGCTGCGTTTCGCCCATGTAAATCCTTGCGCTGAACATCATGCGACGATGGGCAAGTGACCGCTTGCTGGTCTACGCTGATCCGATCACGACGGGGCCGTCCGGCCTCGCATGGAGGGATACATGAAGACTTGGAAGCTACTGCTTTCGCTTCTCGTGGCACTGTCGCTTATTGCGTCAGCTTGCGGCGGAAGCGACGGTGACGACGATGCTGCCGACAGCGGCGACTCGACCACCGAAGTTGAAGCAAGCGACGATGGCGATGCCATGGACGACGACGAGGGTGAAGACCACTCCGACGACGCCATGGACGACGATGCCATGGACGACGAAGAAGCCATGGACGATGACGCCATGGACGATGGCGAAACCGCTATGGCCGACGGCGACTGCGCCGCTCCGGTTAACAATGGCGCTGGCGAAGGCGGCGATCTGACCCTGCTGCAGTGGCAGGCTCCTTCACAGGCCAACGCACACCTCTCCTCGGGTAGCAAGGACGTTCTCGCGAGCTCCCTCGTGCTCGAGCCTCTGGCCAACATCAGCCCAGCCGGTGAAATCGTTCCTCGCCTCGCAGCCGAGATCCCAACCATCGAAAACGGTGGCATCTCCGAGGACCTCACCACCATCACCTGGACCCTCCAGGACTGCATCATGTGGTCCGACGGCACGCAGCTCAGCGCTGACGACGTCGTGTTCACCTGGGAGTACTGCGCAGACGAGCTGACCGGTTGCACGACCGCTGACTCGATCGGCGCCGTGTCCAAGGTTGTCGCACTTGACGACCTGACCGTTGAAATCACCTTCGACGCCCCGACCCCATACCCGTTCGAGCCATTCGTTGGCCACGGTGTTCCAATCCTGCAGCGCGCACAGTTCTCCGCTTGCGTGGGCGAAGGTTCGGCCGCATGTAGCGACCAGAACTTCATGCCAATCGGCACCGGCCCATTCATGATCACGGCACTCAGCCCTGAAGACATCGTGGTCGCCGAAATCAACCCGATGTACCGCGGCGTGAGCGAAGGCAAGCCCTTCTTCAGCGACGTTGTCATCCAGGGTGGCGGCGACGCAGAGTCCGCAGCCCGCTCCGTCGCAATCGGCGAAGCTGACTACGCATGGAACATGCAGATCTCGCCTGACGTTCTCGGCACGATCATCACCGATGACTCAGCAGCGGGCCTGAAGCTCTCCTTCACCTCGTCGGTTGAGCACATCAACATCAACCAGACGAACAACCGGGCCGAGGGCGATGACGCATCGAACTACCCCGGCAACCCGCACCCAATCCTGTTCCAGAACCTCGAGCTCGTCGAGGCACTGTCGCTGGCTATCGACCGTGATCTGATCGTTGAGATCGGCTACGGCGACGCTGCCATCCCGACCTGCAACATGTGGAACGTGGGCGTCCAGAACTCGACGAACCTCAACTGGTGCCTGACCCAGGACCTCGATCGCGCCAACCAGATCCTCGACGATGCCGGCTACGCCGACACCGACGGTGACGGCATCCGCGAAACTCCTGACGGCTTGCCACTGAGCTTCACCTACGCAACCTCGGTCAACGCGGTGCGTCAGTCCACCCAGGACATCGTCAAGTCCAACTGGTCCGAAATCGGCGTCGACGTCGAAATGCAGGCCGTTGAGGCCAGCATCTTCTTCGATGGCACCAACGCTGACCAGTCGATCTGGCGCTTCCCAACGGACATGGAAATGTTCACCAACCTGCCTGGTTCGCCAGCACCCGAGCCATACCTCGGTGGTTGGACGACCGAGAACATCCCAACGCTCGAAAACGCGTGGGGTGGCTCGAACATGCCACGTCTCCAGAGCGAAGAGTTTGATGAGATCATCAGCCAGCTCGAGCAGACGCCAATGTCTGACCCTGTCCGCAACGACCTTGCGATTCGCGCCAACGACATCCTCTCCTTCGAGGGTGGCGCCGTGATCCCGCTCGCGCTGCGTGGCTCACTCTCCGCTGCCTCCAACGAGATCCAGAACATCGGCGATCTCAACGGCTGGGACAGCGAATACTGGAACATCGCGGACTGGACCCGCGGCTAGTCAACGTTGGCCCTGATCAACGGGGCTAGCTGACAAACGACGGGGCGTGCTGGTCGAATCGGCCAGCACGCCCCCGTTTCCACATTCACTGCCTCGGAGGGCCCGAAACCGCAATGCTGCGCTACACGATCCGTCGCTTCTTCTTCGCGATCCCCCTCTTGATTGTGATCAGTCTGATCCTGTTCACGATCACCGAGCTGGCCCCTGGCGATCCCGCCGGCGCGTTGCAGCTCACCATCCCCGACGAAGTTCGCCAGGCCTACCGGGCCAGCTTGGGTCTCGACGGACCCTTCATCGAACGGTGGCTCAGATGGGTACGGGCCATCTTCTGGTACGAACCGCAGAATGCCATCGAGCAGATCGGCAATTTCTGCATCGGTGACTGCATCCAGGACAGCGACCGCATCATCTCGTTCTCGAGCCGTTCGCCTGCCGTCGACACCATTTATGACCGCCTCCCCAAGACGCTCTGGGTCATGACCCCGTCGCTCATTCTTGGCATTCTGATTGCGGTCCCGATCGGCATCTACTCGGCGTACCGCCAGTACTCAGCCTTCGACAATGTCGGTTCGTTCGTGTCGCTCATCGGCTGGTCGATGCCGGTCTACTGGAGCGGCCTGCTGCTGATCTTCCTGTTCTCGGTCAAGCTGGGCTGGTTCCCCTCGCGCTACGACGCCACCCACGAGGTTTCGTGGACAAGCTTGTCGAGCCTCGGCACCCAGATACGCAACATCGCCCTGCCAGTCACCGTGTTGACCTTCTTCAATGCGGCCGCGTTCTCTCGCTTCACCCGCGCTTCAGTGCTCGACAATCTGAGCCTCGATTACGTCCGCACCGCTCGCTCCAAAGGCCTGAGCGAGTTCCTCGTCGTCAACCGGCACGTGTTGCGCAATTCGATGCTTCCCGTCGTCACGCTGATCGCGTTGTCGGCCGCTGGCATCTTCAGCGGCGCCATCTTGACCGAGACCGTGTTTGCCATCAACGGCACCGGCAGCCTGCTCGTTCAAGCCCTGTTCCAGGCCGACTTCCCGATGCTGCTCACGCTGACGTTCTTCTTCGCAGTGATGCGGGTGTTGTTCAACATCATCGCTGACATTTTGTACGGCATGCTCGACCCACGGATCCGCTATGACTGATATCGCTGATAGCTCAACCTCCGTCGACACAGCCGCAGTGGCGGCCGACGAACTCGGCGAACACCGGTCGCTTCGCACTGACGTCTGGCGTCAGTTCCGCAAGCACAAGGGCGCAATCTTTGGCCTCGTCGTGCTCACGCTGATCGTGCTCGCCGTCTTCGTCGGCAGCTTCATCCGGCCGTACGACGCGACCCAGCTCGAGCCCGAGGTGCGCAACCAGGGCGCCTCGTGGGCCCATCCTGCCGGCACCGACAACCTGGGCCGCGACGTGCTCGCGCAGGCGCTGCAGGGCGGTCGCATCTCGTTGTCGGTCGGCTTCGCCGCCATGATCGTCGGCAACCTGATCGGCGTGTTCATCGGCCTGTTCGCAGGCTTCGTGCGCCGTCTTGACGGCCCGCTCATGCGACTGACCGATGTGTTCCTCGCACTGCCGATTCTCCCGCTTCTGCTCATCTCGGTGCTGTTCTTCCGTGAGCCAGTGACCGATGTGTTTGGCGAGAACCTCGGCATCTTCGTGCTGGTCGTTCTCATCATCGGAGCAACCAGCTGGATGGGAACCGCACGAGTCGTACGCAGCGACGTACTTGGCCTGCGCGAAGAAGAATTCGTCATCGCCGCCCACAGCGTGGGCACCCGAACCGGCGGCATTCTTAGCCGCCATATCTTGCCGAACGTTATGAGCTCGATCATCGTGGCCTCCGCACTGGGCGTTGCGTCCGCGATCCTGACCGAGTCGGCGATCTCGTTCCTCGGCCTCGGCTTCCCCCAAGATCTTCCGACCTGGGGCAAGCTGCTGAGCGACGGCAATGACTTCATGCAGATCAACATCTGGCGCACGATCGTCCCGGGTGCCTTCATCTCACTCACGGTGCTCTCGGTGAACTTCATCGGTGATGGCCTGCGTGACGCCCTTGATCCACGTCTGCGCGGCAAGGCCTAATTTCGCCTCGCGCGACACATCACAACAACTGAAAAACACGTCTCGGGGTCTGACCCCGTAACTGCTCTATCGGAGATGCTCGATGCTTGAACTGCTCACACCCGCCGACGAGATCGCAGCGATCCTTGCGAAGGCCCTGCCTGCCGGGGTCGACGAGGCGACGGTCCGCATTGTCGACGAAGAAGCTGAGTGGCTAACGGTTCGCCAAGGCGTCGTCGAGGCGCCTCGCTCGACGTTCGACCGCGGCGCCATGGTCACGGTGTGGGCTGGCGGAGGGCTTGGCTATGCAGCGACAGCTGACCTGCGACCCGAAGGCATCCGGGCCGCACTCGAGACGGCGCAGGCATGGGCACTCGCCACGGCTGGCACGACGGTCGCCGCGATTGCGCCAGGACTGACGGGCAACGGGCAGTACGCCAGTCCGGTGCGCCAACCGTGGTCGGCACTGTCGATCGCCGATCGATTGGATCTGCTCAAGTCCGCGGATGCAGCGCTCAACGTCGACGACAGGATCGTCGAGCGGCGCGCATCGCTCGGTCGCCGCGAGGTCCGGTCCGTGCTCGTGTCGAGCGCCGGTGGACGCATCGAGCAGGACTTCACGTTCACCTATCCGACGATGAACGCCACCGCCGCTGATGGCGGCGACGCCCAGTCCCGGTCCTATGGCCGAGGCTCGTTCTGCGGCCAAGGCGGCATCGAAGTCCTCGACCGCTTCGACTTCCGGACAGCCGCACCCCAGATCGGCGAAGAAGCTATCGCGCTCCTCACGGCCCCGAACTGCCCGACGGGCACGATGGATCTGCTGGTGGCGCCCGACCAGATGATCTTGCAGATCCACGAGTCGATCGGGCATCCGCTCGAACTGGATCGAATCCTTGGCGATGAGCGCAACTACGCCGGCACCAGCTTCGTGACGACCGATATGTTCGGGAGCTTCCAGTACGGCTCTGAGCTACTCAACGTCACGTTCGACCCGACGGTCGAAGGCCAGCTGGCGTCGTACGCCTTCGACGACGAGGGCACACCAGCGACCAAGCAGTTCTTGATTCGCGACGGCGTGCTCGAACGGCCGCTCGGCGGCGCAACGTCGCAAGCTCGGGCCGAGATGGCAGGCGTCGCCAACACCCGTGCGTGCTCGTGGAACCGGCCGCCGATCGATCGCATGGCCAACCTCAACATCGAAGCCGGCAGCTCGTCGCTCGACGAACTCATCGGCGGCATCGAGCACGGCGTGTTCGTCCACACGAACAACTCGTGGTCGATCGACGACAGCCGCAACAAGTTCCAGTTCAGCTGCGAACTCGGTCGAGTGATTCGCGATGGCGAGCTCGGCGAGATCGTCCGCAACCCCAGCTACCGGGGCATCTCTCGTGACTTCTGGCGCAACCTGAACGGCGTCGGCGACGCCTCGACCTTCGCGGTGATGGGCACCCCGAACTGCGGCAAGGGTGAGCTAAACCAGATGGTCGGCACCGGCCACGCCTCGCCGGTCTGCCGCTTCGGCAACATCGAGGTCTTCGGAGCCGACGCATGACCAGCTTGGATAGCGACTGGTTCGACGCTCGGGTCCAAGCGGCGAGCGATCAGCTCACCGGCGACGAGGTCCTCTTGGCCTCGTTCCACACCGAAGACACCGACTTCGTGCGGTTCAACCATGCCAAGGTTCGCCAGGCTGGCTCGATCGCTCAGACCGAAATCTCGCTGGACCTGGTCGAAGGCCAGCGTCATGCCGAAGCAACCGTTGGCCTGACTGGCGACGCCGACGTCGACGATGCGCGCATTCTCGGCGTCGTCGAGCGGCTGCGCGAGCAGCGTCAGCAGGTTCCTGATGACCCGCACCTGCTGGTGAACACCGACCCGACCTCGTCGCATCAGATCGCCGAAAGCACGCTGCCCGCCACCGACGACATCGTCGGCACGATCACCGACCGAGGCGCCGGCCAAGACTTGGTCGGCATCTATGCGTCTGGCACGGTCGCCAGCGGGTTCGCGAACTCACTCGGCCAGCGCAACTGGTTCGAGACGTCGACGTTCGACTTCGACTGGACCCGCTACCTCCAGGCCGACAAGGCGGTCAAGAGCGCCTATGCCGGCTTTGGCTGGGACAACGCCGTCTTCGATCGCAAGTTGGCCGAGGCTGACGCCAAGTTCGAAGCACTCAAGCGCACCCCGATGTCGCTCGACCCCGGCGAATACGCCACGTTGCTCACGCCATCGGCACTCGAAGAGGTCATGGGCCTGCTTTCGTACGGCGCGTTCGGCATCCGGTCCCAGCGCACCAGCCAGTCGTCGCTACTCCGCCTGGTGACCGGCGATGCACAGCTCGACAGCCGAGTCCGCATTAGCGAGCACACCGCCGATGGCGTGGCCCCGAACTTCCAGGAGCAGGGCTGGCTTCGTCCCGACGAGGTCGTGCTCATCGACGAAGGTCAAGCGGCCGGTGCGTTGGTATCGCCTCGATCGTCGGTCGAGTTTGGCGTCGAACCGAATGGCGCTGCGGGCCACGAGAGCCCTGAGTCTCTGGCGATGGCGGGCGGCACGCTCGCTGACGCCGACGCACTCGCCCGGCTCGACACCGGGCTGTGGGTTGGCAACCTCTGGTACACGAATTACTCCGACGTGCCGGGCTGCCGGGTCACCGGTATGACCCGCTTCGCGACCTTCTGGGTCGAGGGAGGCGAGATCGCGGCGCCGGTCAACGTGCTGCGCTTCGACGACTCGATCTACAACATGCTCGGCGAGCGCCTGGTCGACCTGACCTCGACACCAGAAATGCTGGTCGACAACTCGACCTACGAGCAACGCACCAGCGCCAGCATGACGCTTCCCGGCGCGCTCATCGACGGCATGCGCTTCACCCTCTAGAAGCGGCCGCCGCCGATCTCGCAGCCCGGAACATCAGATCCGAAGCACTGGGTTGCCAGTTCGCGCCCGCAGCCACAACTGGCAGTTAGGCGCATCACCGGTGACGTCCTGAGCTGCCAGTTCGGCGAGCCGTGGGTGAAGGCCTCAGTCGTCTTTGAGGGCGACGGCGTTGGGAGTGACGTTCATCTTGGGCTCGTAGGCGGCGGCTTCGCCGGCACTGCCTTCGGTCCGTTGCGTGGCCTTGAGCTCGGCTATGCAGGCTTCGCACGGCCGGTAATCCTCGGCCGACATCGTCGTCTTGCAACGAGGGCAGGGAAAGGCCGAATAGTCGAATTGTTCCGGCTCGGGAAACTCGGTCGGAGGCGGCTTCTCAGCCTCAGCGCTTGGGTTAGCCATCGCCTCGAACCCTAGTGCGAGATGTGTCTTCGGAACTGCTGCCGTTCGGACGAACTCCAACTCTTGACTTTGTCCAGAATCGGTGGTTGAGTGTCCAAGATGAGGGAGGCTGCAGAGCACACGATCGAAGCCCAGTTGCGCTCGCGCGGGCTGCAAGTCACTGCTCAACGCATCGCGGTCATGCAGGCTGTGACAGCCTCTCCCCATGCCACCACCGAAGACGTGACCGAGCACGTCGTCGCCAATATCGGCTCGATCTCGCGTCAAGCCGTCTACGACACACTTGGCGTGTTCGTCGAGAAGGGCCTCGTTCGCCGCATCCAGCCCAGTGGCTCAGCGGCTCGTTACGAGGACCGCGTCGGCGACAACCACCACCACCTCGTCTGCCGAGGATGCGGTCTGATGTTCGACATCGACTGCGCCGTCGGCGAGACGCCCTGTTTGACCGCCGATGACGACCATGGCTTCTCGATCGACGAGGCCGAAGTCGTCTATTGGGGTCACTGCCCAACCTGTCAGACCGGCTGACCACGTCAGCCAATTCATTCCCGTATATTCACCAACTCACTACCCCCTCAGCGAGGAATCCATGTCCGAAGAAAAGTGCCCGGTGTTCCACCAGAACGACGTGGGCTCGGCAGCCAACCAGAAGTGGTGGCCGAACCAGCTCAACCTCAACATTCTCAACGAGGGTCATCCCGCGAATGACCCGATGGATGACGACTTCGACTACGCAGCCGAATTCGCCACCCTCGATTACGACGCCCTCAAGGCCGACCTGCATGCCCTGATGACGGACTCGCAGGACTGGTGGCCTGCGGACTACGGCCACTACGGCCCGTTCTTCATCCGCATGACCTGGCACGCCGCCGGCACCTACCGCACCCACGACGGTCGCGGCGGTGGCGGTACCGGCCAGCAGCGCTTCGCGCCGCTCAACAGCTGGCCCGACAACGGCAACCTGGACAAGGCCCGCATGCTGCTTGAGCCAATCAAGCGCAAGTACGGCCGCAAGATCTCCTGGGCCGACCTCCTGATCCTGACCGGCAACGTCGCTCTCGAGTCGATGGGCTTCGCAACCTTCGGCTTCGCCGGTGGTCGTGCCGACGTGTGGGAACCCGAAGAGGTCTACTGGGGCCCTGAAACCGGCTGGCTCGACGACGAGCGTTACAGCGGTAACCGCGAGCTCATGGAGCCACTCGGCGCCGTCCAGATGGGTCTCATCTACGTGAACCCCGAAGGCCCGAACGGCAACCCAGACCCCGTCGCATCGGGCGTCGACGTGCGTGAGACGTTCCGCCGCATGGCCATGAACGACGAAGAGACCGTTGCCCTGGTCGCTGGCGGCCACGCGTTCGGCAAGATGCACGGCGCTGGCCCTGAAGACTCGGTTGCGGCCGAGCCCGAAGGTGCACCCATGGAGCAACAGCTCCTGGGTTGGAAGAACAGCTTTGAGTCCGGTGTCGGCATCCATGCGACCACCTCGGGCTTCGAAGGCGCTTGGAACTCCACGCCAACCACGTGGGACAACAACTACTTCGAGACGCTGATGGACAACGACTGGGAGCTCACCGAGAGCCCAGCCGGCCACAAGCAGTGGACTGCACCTGCCCTCGCCGGCACGGTCCCCGATGCGCAGCGCGACGACGTCAAGCACGCACCGATGATGACCACCGCGGACATGTCGCTGAAGATGGACCCGGTCTACAACGAGATCAGCACTCGCTTCCGCAACGACCAGTCACTGCTCGACGATGCATTCGCTCGTGCTTGGTTCAAGCT
>CALDGN010000366.1 GCA_937942965.1 uncultured Acidimicrobiales bacterium
GCTGTTGCACGATGTCGCCGACTGCTTCGCCCCCGAGAACCACAGCGACGCCGCCGCCGCACTGCTCGCTCCCTACGTCGACGACGAGACCCACTGGGTCATCAAGCACCACGGCATCTTCCAGGGCTACTACTACTTCCACCACATGGGAGGCGACCGCACTGCTCGCGACGTCCACCGTGACCACGAGTACTACGACGCCTGCGTTCGCTTCTGCCACGAGTACGACCAGAACTGCTTCGACCCGGCCTACGACAACATGGCGATCGAAGAATTCATCCCGATGATGGAAGAAGTCTTCTCGCGGCCGAGCCGAGTTCCGGGCGTTGCTCCCCTCGAAGGCTGATCGGTGGCTTCACCCGAGACCGGACTGATGGACTGGGCCGACGAGACCGCGTGGGCGGGCACCCGCAAGCCACTCGCGGAAGCCCAGTCACTCCCCGCTGCTTGCTACACCGACCCGGCGTTCTTCGACCTCGAACAGCAACGGGTCTTCGGCACCTCGTGGGTCCCCGTCGCATTGGTCGATCAGGTCGTACAAGGACGCATGCTCGTGCGCCAGGTCGGCGGCACCTCGATCGTGCTCACCCGCAACGGCGACGGTGAGCTGCGCGGCTTCCTCAATAGCTGTCGCCACCGCGGCACCGAACTCGCCGAGGGCGACTGCGAGATCGGCAACACGATCCGCTGCCCCTATCACCGGTGGGGTTACAACCTCGACGGCACGCTGATCTCGACGCCCCGCTTCGCCGAGGCGGGCGTCGAAGACTTCGACCCAGCCGACTACGGGCTGCATCAGGTCCGGGTCGACCAGTGGGGCGTGCTGATCTTCGCCTGCCTCGATCCGACCACCATGCCGCTCGAGGACTGGGTCGGCGATCTGCCCGATCGCACCGCCTCCTATCGCCTGCAGGAATGGCGCACGGTCGAAACCCGTGACATCGAAATCAAGGCCAACTGGAAGCTGATCAGCGAGAACTTTCAGGAGTACTACCACCTGGCCTGGGTCCACCCTGAGCTGGCCAAAGTCAGCCGGGTCGAAGACCACTACCGGTACCAAGGCCCCGGCATGTACTGCGGCCAGACGACCACGCCCGTGTCCGGCGACGACCGTGACGACTGGGTCGCGATGCCGCCAGCTGAGGGCCTGAACGATAGCGACGGATCGAGCGCCCGATTCCTGGCGATCTTCCCGAACGTATTGGTGAGCATTCTGCCGAACCACGTGTTTGTGATGGTGCTCAACCCGGTCGCACCCGGCGTGACGCTCGAGTCGTGCGCGTTCCTGCTCCCGCCGACGACACCTGACGTTCCCGAAGAAGGGTTCGCGTCAACGCGTTCGTTCTGGTTCGACGTCAACGACGAGGACATCGACATCGTCGAAGCCGGCCAGCGTGGTTTGGAGCGCGGCGGCTTCACCCAAGGGCGCTTGTCGCCCCGGTTCGAGGAACCGTTGCATCGCTTCCACAACATGCTCGCCGATCGGTTCGTCGGACTCGACCGTGTTCCTGGAGGCGATCCGAACGATCACGAACCTCGGCTCGGCACCAACGCCAACCCCCTCCCCTACATCGCGAGCCAGTAGCGCAGCCTTGCCACGGGTGCGGTGTCTGACACCCGCACCTCAGGTTTGGAGTTCGAGCACCTTGCTGACGGACTCGACCGAGGCCGCCCAGTCGTCAGGCGGCAATGCCGGACGAACCACGAACTTCGAGAAGCCGTAGTCGAGCCAGTCTTCGATCCGCTCGGCCAGACCTGACGCTCCGACGCCGATCGTGTGATTCGGGTCGAAGCCAGGGCGCCGCGACTCGACGGCGGCGCGCACCTCGTCGGTGATCGCATCGTCGACCCAGGTCAGGTTCATGCCGAAGTGCTCGTCGTCGATCTCGCGACCGGCGGCGATGGCTTCGGCTTCGATGGCACGGCGCATCTCGGCGGCTTCGGCCGGCGAGCACAGGCCCGGCATCCAGCCTTCGCCAATGCGACCGCACCGACGCAGCGATGCCGGCACTTGACCGCCGAGCCAAATTTCGAGCGGGTCCTGCACTGGCGTCACGGCTAGCTTCACGGCGTCGTAGGAATGGAAGCGACCGTCATGAGTGAGCGTCTCGCCCGACCAGAGCGTGCGCATGATGTGCAACGACTCTTCGAGCATCGCCGAACGTTCGTTGGCGACGACCGCCTGGGCGTCGAGTTCGTCGGGCTGGTTTAGGCCGAGCACGAACAGCAACAGCAGCCGCCCTGCGGACAGCCGGTCGAGCGTTGCGAGCTCTTTGGCAAGTCGCACTGGGTCGCGTCCAGGCACGATGAGATGCGTGCCGACCTTCAGTCGTTCCCGACGGCCTGCCGCCAAGCTCAACGCTGCGATCGGATCGAACACCGACATCGTGATCACATCGGGCACCCAGATCGAGTCGTAGCCGAGATCATCGAGCGCATCGACGAGGCGAAGGAATCCGGCCGCATCATCGGTCGCTCCCGCGCCGGCAGCGACGCCGATCCGAACCTTCATTGTGGGACCCTCGCGACAACCAAGCTCATCTCGCCGAAGCTAACCCACAGCCACGACCCGACCCCTACGCCGTCACACCCGAACGGTGCCTGACACCCGTTCGCCCGTTCACCGAACGGTGCCTGACACCCGTTCGCAGGGTCAGGTGCGCCAGTCGCCGTTGATTCGCATGCACAGCCACAGCTCGATGCCTGCCATCCAGGTGCGGACCTCGTCGATCTCGTGCAGCAACAGTGCCTGCGTTTGCACGTTCTGCCACGCAACATCGTCACGAGGCACCGGCGATACGAGCCGATGCGCGGTCTCGGCGAACGCGATCACGTCGCCGGGCTGATAGCCGTCGCTTGCAGGCAACACCCACACCGCCATCGCCTCGTCAGGGCGCGGCGGAACGTGGTCCCACGTCGGCAGTTGCTCACCGACCGGCTGCCATCCAGCATCGAGCTTCCGGAAGACGCGTCCGATCGACATGCGTTAACGCCAATCCACTAGCGGTTGACGGGCTTGCCCGAGGGGATGCCCTCGGCGTTGCGGCGGCGCCGCGGAATCAGGTACGCCGCACCAGCCGATGCGCGGGCCGGGATTGGAGCCCAGCGGCGCTGGCGTTCTTGCGGGAGCGCATCCTTGGACACGATCCGTATCAGGATGTACGCCGCAGCGCACGAGAAGATCCCGGTGATCGCCCAGAAGAACAACCGCGGGCCGATGCCCGCCATGAGTCCGGCAACAAGCAACGGTCCGACGATCGCGCCCGTCCCGTTCACGCGCACGAGCGTGCCGCTTGCCCCCAGGATCTCTTCGGCCTTGAGCCAGTCGTTCGAGTAGGCGATGGTCAGCGAATAGAACGGGAACATCGCGCCACCCATGAGGAACATGGCCAGCACCGCCATCGGTGACGTCGGGGCGACCGCCAACCCCAGCAACGGAGTGACCGCTGCCGCCACGGCCACCCCAAACAGAACGCCACGGCGAGGGAGCTTGTCGCTCAGCCAGCCGATGGGCCATTGGAATACGATCGCGCCGACCATCGGTGCGGCGAGAAACAGCGAGATCTGGGCGGTCGTCATATCTACCTGGCCGGCGTAGACGGCGCCCATACCGATGAGCGCTCCCGCTCCGGCTCCGGAGAAGAACGATGAGATCAGGCCAGTAGGTATCCGCGGCGCGAGCGCCCGTAACCCGATCGGTTCCGGCGTCGCGATCGGCGGCGCACTCGAAGCCGACAACGTGATGGGGACCAGCGACAACGACACCAGCACCGACACGACGATGAACAGGGTGAAACCCGAGGTGTCCTCGACGCTCAACAGCAGCTGACCAACGGCGACGCCGCCCATGGTCACGATCATGTAGACGGAAAGGATGCGGCCGCGGGTCGCGTTGGTAGCCAGATCGTTGAGCCAGCTCTCGACCACGACATAGATGCCAGCGCTGCACGCGCCGAACAAGAATCGTGTGGCGGTCCAGGTGATCGGCTGAACCGAAATCGCCTGCACGAGCACCACGGTCGAGGCCATCGACGCCAGCGCCGCAAAGACACGAATGTGGCCGACCGTTCGCAACGCAGATTCCGCATACACGGTGCCCACGAGGAACCCTGCGAAGTAGGCAGCCATGATCACACCGGTGACCTCGAGCCCGAACCCGGCTTCGCCACTTCGGACGCCGAGCAGCGAGCCATTCAGCCCGTTGCCGATCATGACGAGTGCCAACCCGACGAACAGCGCCCAGGTAGCGGCGGCGACCGACGATCGCGGAATGAGCGGTCGTGATTCGCCCCGCTGCACCGGATCAGTTGCGGCCGAGCCGGCGGCGTCGGTCGGGGCGAGGTCAGTCATCGTTCACCCCTAGGTTCCGGTCACCGCCAACGGTTTCGATGGTGTCGTCGAGACGGTGGTAGTCACTGGCCTCGTCGCCGAAGAGTGCGAGGTTCGTCGTGAGCCCCGTCGGCGTGTCGAGGGAGCCCGCAGTAATCGAGAGATGGTCGGGCTTGTCCGAGGCCCGCCAAAACAACGTGGAGCCGCACGTCGAACAGAAGCCGTACTGCACCGTCGCCGTCGAGTCGTACCAGCGCAACGTCTCGTCGGCTTCGAACGTGACCGAGGTTGCGGGCGCGGCCGTGGCGGCCATGAAGTGGCCGGTGATGCGGCGGCACGGTTCGCAGTGGCAGTTCGACACGGAACGCGCCTCGGCATCGATGCGGTAGCGAACGCCCTCGCAGGCGCAGCCACCGGTCAGCGGTGTCTTAGCCATCGGCCGGCGCTGCACCTGGAGAGAACCCACTGACGAGCGCGCCTTGGAGTGCTCGTACTGCCGAGTCACGGGTGCGCTTCGAGCGTCGGGCCACGAAGCAGACCTCAGGGAGTGGAGCGGGCAACTTGATGGAGTGCGTGCGAGCCGACGTGTTGGCTGCGACCGGATGGTCGTCGTTCAGCACACTCACGCCGAGCCCTGCTTCGACTGCGGCGATCACGCCAGCGCTGCTTTCGCATTCGACCGCAACGAAGTAGTCGAAGCCAGCTTCGCGAAGCGCCCGCTCGGCGATCGGCCGGTAGAAACCACGAGTACCGAAGGTGATGAGCGGAATCGCGCCGTCATCGCCGAGCACGAGATCCGACGACGCGAACCAGTCGAGGCGGCCCCGGCGGATGACGACGTCGTCTTCTTTGACATCGTCAGCCATTACCTGGAGCAGCGCCAGATCGAGTTCGCCGGCACGTAACCAGGCGGCCACAACACTGCTCAGCGCAATGCGCGTATTGACCCGAACCCGCGGATGCTCGAGGCGGAACGAGCGGATGATCTCGGCGAACTGGGCAAGGTCCGGCTCGTCGTTGCAGCCGAGACGGACGGTGCCGGTGAGTTCGCGCAGCTTGAGACTGGCAATCGCTTCGTCATGCGCGGCAAGAATCTTGTCGGCGTGCAACAAAAGCTCGTGACCCATCTCGGTGGGTTCGATGGTCTTGCCATCTCGCACGAGGAGCGCGTGTCCGAGGCGTTCCTCGAGGCGCTTGATCTTCCAGCTGACTGCAGACTGCGTCAGGTGCAGACGCGCTGCTGCACCCGTGAACGATCCGGACTCAACAATCGCCCGAAGCGTACGCAGCGAGTCGATGTCGAGTCGCACGCGCGAACTATGACAGAAGACCGACCATTAATCCACCCCCTTACTGATCGCGCCCCTGACGGGACCCCATACCGGCATGACGCAACCTAAGGTGCGGGCAATGGCCAAGGGCTTTCGCCATCGCACTCGCGAGTTGTACGTCGAATGGCAGGCGCGGCGCGCCGGTCGACGAGGCCTCAATTCAAACATTCACCGCGCCACCCGAGACGTGACCGGACCGACCGGCTGGGCGTTCTCAGCGACGTGGGAAAAGCTCGACGAGCACGGCGAGGCGTATATGAAGTCGTTTGACCCGCGGGTGCCACCGAGCATCTTCGTGTCTGAGCGTGATCGGCTGCGGCACAACCATCCGATGCCGCTTGTCGAGCGCTGCATCGAAGATCATCGCCCGCTGCCACGCGGCGCTAGCCCGTCGGAACCAGAAGAACTGCCGACGCCGACGGAGCAATCGGAAGGGTCACCGACTGCGTCTCCGCCCGTTCCGGAAACACCATCGTCAACTCCTGGTCGGTAAGGACTGCGGCGATCTCGGCATCGTCGGACCAATCGACTGCCCGCACCGAACCCGTGAGCGGCGTCCGCTCCCCCGTTTCGGTGGAGAGCAGGAGCGACTCGCCGGCCAGCGTCCGAGCGACGATCCACTCGCCGCCTGGTGATATCCAGACCTGATCGCGCGCCCCGAAGTCGATGACCCGTGGTTCGGGATGGGCAGGCGTTGTTATGTAGAGCTCGCAGACGAGCGACTCGTCGCATCGTTCCAGCACTTCGCTGTCGATCGATGCCGCCACGAGCACGTCATCGCTGAACGCCTCGACGCCGTTCGGCACGTATTCGAATGTGCCACCGGTGCGGGGCAATACAAAGAGGCCCCGTTCGCGAATCGCCAGGATGTCGGCATCGGCTGGCACATCGAAGCCAGGCCCCCACGCGCCATAGGAACTCTCGCCGATGTTGCGCGGGTCCCGAAGGTCATTGATAAAGGCGACACGGCCGTCTTGGTCGATGTCGATCACCACGAACTGGGTCGACACCAAATAGGCCAGGTCGAGCTGGCCGGGATCAACCGCCCAGCTGCGTCGCCCGTCCGAGATCAGCGGAAACTGGGCCGCTTCCTCAAACCCGGTGGCTGTTTCGATCGCCGGTTGAACGGTTCCCGATTCGCTGAGAATTTGGAGCCCCATCGGCGACGGATAGATGACGGCCCAATCGCCAATGTCGTTCTGAAACAACTGGGCGACCGAGTCGGAAACGAGTCGGTCGGCTGCGAGCGGATCGGTGGTGCCGACGCCCGCCGACGCGTCGGGGTCGAGGCGCGCCCCTTGCGTAACGCCGTCTTGGGTCCCGGCCTCGTCAGATGACGTTGACTCGGTGACCTGGGCCGGCTCGGCATCGCCAGCGCTCGCTGCCTCGTCGCCAGAGCGGAGAAACAGCAGCGCCGCAACAACAGCTGCCACCGCGACCAGAAGGCTCACCGCAAGCGCAGGCAGACCTGATCGTTTGCGGGGCGCACCCGCCGGCGGTTGCCATGGTGCGCTGTCCCGCGACGTCATATCCGGCGAACCCATCTGAGCCGGACCGGCGGTGATGTCGACCGTTCCGGTCGTGTCCTGCTGCGGCACGACCGGCAAAACTGGCATCGAAATATCGGTCGATTCGTGACCATCGAGCGCTTGACCACAGTGCGGGCACGACGACATCACGCTCCGAGACTATGACGAATTTCACTCAGGCCACGGCTCGGGCACACCTCCGCGTAACCGACTCCAGCTGAACAGTCGTTCAAATTGGGCATTCGCGTGGCCCAATCGACGAACCGCATGACAGATCTACGTGGCCTATTTGTGCGGAATTTTGGCCCCGAGCCAGTCGAAGCCGCTTCCTGCTAGGTTCGAAGCGATTCGGTTGCCGGGGGATGGCGACCGTAGAAAGTTGAGGGGAATGAGCACCCATAGCTCCGCGGACGAGATCATTAGGCTTGAGAGCGTCTACAAGATCTTCGGACCGCAGCCACGAGGTCGAGCACTCAAGCTCGCCAAAGATGGCTTGACGAAGAACGACGTCCAGGCCGCAACGGACCATGTCGTTGGTATGACCGACGTGTCGTTCGAAGTCCGCCGAGGCGAGACCTTCGTGATCATGGGCCTGTCCGGCTCCGGCAAGTCGACCGCCATCCGCACGGTCAACAAGCTGCACGACATTACCGACGGCCGAGTCATGGTCGACGGCACCAATGTCCAGGAGCTCGACGGTGGTGATCTCCAGCAGTTCCGCCAGAAGATGGCCATGGTGTTCCAGCACTTCGCTCTCTTCCCTCACCGCTCGGTGATTGACAACACCGGCTACGGCCTCAAGGTGCAGGGTGTGGACAAAGACGCCCGCGACGCCGCGTCGCTCGAGGCGCTGAACCTGGTCGGCCTCGGTTCCTTTGCTAACTCGATGCCGAACGAGCTCTCCGGCGGCATGCAACAGCGTGTGGGTCTGGCCCGTGCGCTCGCATCGGACCCTGACGTCCTCCTGATGGACGAGGCCTTCTCGGCACTCGATCCACTCATTCGTCGCCAGATGCAAGACGAGATGATGGCGATTCAGGACCATCTCCAGAAGACGATCCTGTTCATCACGCACGACCTCAACGAGGCCCTGCGTATCGGTGACCGCATCTGCATCATGAAGGACGGCGCCGTCGTCCAGATTGGTACCCCTGACGAAATTCTCACCCAGCCAGCGACCGGCTACGTCGCCGAGTTCGTCCAAGACGTCGACCAAGGTCGCGTCATCGACGTCTCCAAGATCATGCGCGACGCCGTCGTGATCGAGCCCGACACCGGCATCGCAGCAGCAGTTTCGGCAATCGGTGGCGATGGCGGCTTCGTCGTCGATGCGAGCGGCCGCCCGAGCGGAGTCCTGACCCCCCAGGCTGCGCTCCAGGCACTTGCCGCAAACGGTTCGCTCGACTCTGCGCTGCGGACTGACTTCGATGTCACAACGCCGACCCAGAAGTTCAACAACATCTACGCCGCAGCCGGCAAGGGCCTGCCGATCGCGGTCGTCAACGACAACGGTTCGCTCATCGGTGTCCTGCACCCTCGCGAGATGGTCGAAGAGATGGGCCGCGTCGAGAGTCTCATCGACGGCTTCGAGCGCGAGGTGTTCATGTGATGCTGCTGCTTTCTGAGAGAGCGATTTCACCACTCGTGGCACTGCAAACGGTGACGGGGCCCGAACAGGTCGACCGCAACGTCCCGATCAGTGACAACAACTGGCTCGACGCGTTCCGGGTGCCGTTCGGCGACTGGATCAAGATGACCTCGGACTGGGTCAACCAAGAAGCCGAATGGGTTACCGACACCATCAAGTGGCCGTTCGAGACCTTGTTCAACTTCATCATGAACGAGAACCCTGCGCGCGACTCGATCATGAGCATCTCGTGGATCTGGATGGTCATCGTGATGTTCTTGCTGGGGTCGTTCATGCGCAACACCCGGATCGGGCTGATGGTTGCCGGCATGACGGCGCTCTGCGGCTTTCTCGGCCAGGAGTACTGGGAACAGGTCTCCAAGACGTTCGGCATGATCATCATTTCGGTCGCGCTGTGCGTGATCGTTGGCATCCCGCTCGGCGTGATGTGCGGGCGCTTTGATGGCGTCTGGAACGTCACCCGTCCGGTGCTCGACGCCATGCAGGTCATCCACTCGTTCGTATGGATGCTGCCGTTCATTGCCTTCTTCGGTATCGGCAACGTCTCCGCGACCATGGTGACCATGATTTACGCACTGCCTCCGCTGGTGCGTCTCACGAACTTGGGCATCAGACAGGTGCCCGAAGATGTGGTCGAAGCGAGTCGAAGTTTCGGCGCGAACGAGCTTCGCGTGTTGACCGATGTCCAGCTCCCGTTGGCCCGGCCGGCCATCATGACCGGCTTCAACCAGACACTGCTGCTGGCCTTCTCGATGCTCGGCATCGCGGCCTACATCGGTGCTGATGGCCTCGGCAAGCTCATCTTCCGTGCCATCAACAACGTGAACATCGCACTCGGCGCCGGCGCCGGTCTGACCTTCTTCTTGACCGCCGTGATCCTCGACCGCATCAGCCAGCCCGAAGCTGGCGACGGTCTCAGCCTGCTCGCCCGCATCCGTCAGGCGTTCGCCTACGGCCGCGACGCCGAAGGCACCTACTTGCAACTGAATGGCCCAGGTGAAGGTGGAGAGGCCGAGGTCATCGAGTCGGCACCGGTCGAACCCGAAGTCACCGAATACCCCGAGCCAATCACCGCCAGCGAACGCATGGGCCTCATGCTCGCCGCTGGCGGCTCGGTCGTGGCGATCATCGCCACGTTCCTGACCTGGTCCGGCGACGCCGGCAAGATCAGCAGCTGGGGACGCTTCGCCGACGAAAGCCTGCCCGGTCAGAGCTTCAGTGGCCTCGCCGCATCGGGCGGTTCCTTCTTCGGCATCTTCGTGCTGTTGCTCTCTGTGCTCGCACTTGCGGCCGCCGTGCGACCGCTCCTTACGATCGGCGGAGGCTTGTCTCGCACGCTGAACAAGTTGCAGGGCTTCGGCCTCGTCGCACTCGCCGGGCTCGTGGTGCTGAACTTCGTGCTGAACCTGGTCGGCATCGGCTTCAACACCACCGAGATGATCGCCCTGCTCGTGATGCTCGCCATCGCCCTGTTGATTGCGATCGACACGTTTGTTCGAGGCACACCTCGCCTCGCCGCCGACGGTGCACTCATCGCCGCGGTCGGCGCACTCGGCGTCGCGCTTGCATTCGTCATCGCCCAGGCACATCCATCGGTCACCGACGTGAGCACCGGAATCGGTGCCTACCTGGCCGTAATCGGTGCTGGGGTCGCCTCGATCGGTGCGCTGATGGCGGTCTTCCGGGCGCCATACGCCGCCAAGGTCCCGATCTCGACATCGTTCCCACTGGGCATGGTCGTGACGGGCGCCATCGGCGCCTTGCTCATCTACTTCGGAGCCGTTGCCGCCTGGGTCGTTGACGAACGGACGGGTGCCGACGCAGCCAACCGCATCTTCGTCAAGGGACTGCAAGGCGACGGTCCGCTGCTCGGCTGGCCCGTGCTGATCTTCGGCGCCATCGCCGTCGTCGTCACGCTCATGCTGGCGCTTACCCGTCCGGTCGAATCCAATCGCTGGCGGCTCGGAGCACTTATCGCTGCTCCCGCCTCGGCGATCTTCTTCTTGTCGCTTGCGTTCACGCTGACGATGAGCCGCAACGGCGATACCGACTACCAGCTCGACCGCAATGCGCTCACGGGCGCCGGCATCTTGCTGGCGATCACTGGCGCTGGCGTGTTCTTCGCCGTCGCTCGCGGGATCATGAATGACTTCCGCCGCAAGAAGGTCTACCTGTCGGTGGCCGGTTCGACCATTGATGTCGCCGAGCCACAAGTTGCCGCCACCGAGCTTGTGGGAGCAACACGATGACGACTCTCCTTGCGCAGCAAGACACCTCCACCTCCTCTGACGGGCCGGGCTTCCTCGAGAACTCGTGGCTCGATGACTACGAGTTCCACTTTGGTGAGTGGATCAAGCAGATCGTCGACTGGACCGACCAGAACATGGGCTGGCTCCTCGATGCCTTCATCTGGCCGTTCGAGTTCCTGTTCAACCTGTTGATGAGCCCTGACGAGACGGCGACGTCGATCATGTCGCTGCCCTGGTACTGGGTCGGCATCATCTTCTTCATCATCGGCTCGATCACCCGCAACACCCGAGTCGGCATCATGGTCGGCTCGCTGGTGGTTGCCTGCGGTCTACTTGGGCCCGACTATTGGTCCGAGACCACCAAGACCTTTGGCCTTGTCTTTGTGTCCGTGTTCCTGTGCGCCATCATCGGCATCCCGCTCGGCGTGCTGTGCGGTCGTGTCGATGGGGTCTGGAACGCGGTTCGCCCCGTGCTCGACGCCATGCAGGTCATTCACGCCTTCGTCTACATGCTTCCGTTCATCTTCTTCTGGGGACCGGGCGAAGCATCAGCAACGATGGCAACACTCGTGTTCGCACTGCCGCCACTCGTGCGCTTGACGAACCTGGGTGTGAGACAGGTGCCGTCCGATGTCGTCGAGGCCAGCAGGGCCTTCGGCGCCAGCGAAATGCGCGTGCTCACCGATGTGCAGCTGCCCCTTGCTCGGCCGGCGATCTTGACGGGTCTGAACCAGACCCTGTTGATGGCGATCGGCATGCTCGGCATCGCCGCCATCATGGGCGCTGGCGGCCTCGGCAAGCTGCTGCTTCAGGCCATCGCATCGAACAACATCCCACAGGCCACCTCGGCCGGTCTCGCCTACTTCTTCGTGGCAATCGTTGCTGACCGAATCAGCCAACGTGAGTCGAGCGACGGCCTTGGCCTGTTCGGCCGAATCCAAGAAGCGTGGACCTACCGAGCCGACCCCGAAGGCCTGCTCGCCGCCCAGGCAGCTCGTCTCGAGAACGCCGATGGCGATGTCATCGCCCAGGCCGAAGCCATCGTTGACGATGCCGCATCGGTCATCGAGTCCGAAGCTCCCGTCAATAGCGCTGAGCGTCTCGGACTGCGCATCGGCTTCCTCGGTCTTGGCGCCGCCGCAGTCAGCGCCTTCTTGACGTGGTCGAACGACTCGGGCCTGGTCTCGGCATGGGGCCGCGGCGCCGACGTTGCGGTCGTGCCTGACGATCCCGAAGCCGGCCTGCTCGGCATGAGCTTCATGGGCATCGAAGCAAGCGGCGGAACCATGTTCGCCGTCTTCGTGCTCGGCCTGAGCCTGCTCGGAATCCTCTGTGCAGTCCGTCCGCTGCTGAGCTTCCCAGGTGCGGAGAGCATCGCCACAAAGTCACGCCGCCTCCAGGGCGCACTGATCACGTTCATCGTGGCCGTCGGTGTCGCCGCCTGGCTGGCGAACATCTTCAATGGCGACATGAGCGCTTGGCTCGATGGCGCTGGCTACAACCGCATTGCGACCGCGGTCTTGCTGGTCGCTGCGATCGCTGGCGGCGAGTGGATCGGCCGCTACCTGATCGGACGCACCGGCTTGTTCGTTGGCGCCTTTGCCGTCACCGTTGTGCTGTGGCTCGTGCTTGGCGCTGATCGCTTGTCCACCATTGGTGTGCTGGCGTTCGCCGTGGTCGCCGTCGCACTCGCCGTCGAGGCGTTCGTGCTCGGCATGCCACGCCTCGGGGCGGACGGCATGTTGATCCTGGCGCTCGGCGCACTCGGAGCCGCAGTTGGCTACTTCATGCTGAACGGAGCCCCATTGGCTGGGGCCTACTCGCACGGCATTGGCGTCTACGTCGCACTGATCGGTACTGCGGTGGCCGTCGTTGGCGGAGTGATGGCCGTGTTTGCGGCTCCATACACGTCACGCATTCCGCTCAAGCTCGACGTCAAGTGGCCATTGATCGTCGGAGCGGCGGTCGCGCTGATCGCCATGTTCGCGTCGCTCATTGCGCCGTGGCAGTCCGATGCCCGCCTCGACTCTCTACTCACCCCCGAGATCGAAGCCGAGATCCAGCGCCTCCGCGACGAGGCCGGCGACGACATCGGCAAGCAGATTGCGAATGGTCAGGCGATCACCAACCTGATCAACTCAGCGCAGGCTGACCCGGTGCTCGTGAATGGCATCGAAGACGAAGGACCTCGCCTCGGCTGGCCAACGGTGGCATTCGCCGCCGCAGCCGTCATTGCGGTTGCCCTCGCTGCCGGTCTACTGGGTGGCGACGAAACCAAACGCTGGCGCTTCGGCACCGTTGCCACTGGCCTTGGCCTGGCATCGATGATCATCCCCGCTGCGTGGATCTTCTCGTTCACACGTTCAGCCGAACCTCGAGCGATCACCGGCAACGGCGCATTCTTCACGATGGTGTTGGCGTTCATCTTCATCGCCATCGGACGCGGGGTCATCAGCGACTTCCGTCGTCGCAAGATTTACAGCGACATGGCTTCGGCCCAAAACGTCGTTGATGTGACCGACGACACGGCAATGGTCGGTTCAGCGGGCGCTTAAAACCGCAGAATTCTGCGGAAGTAGACCCGCTGACCGATCTTTACGGTTTTGTTGCGATAAGTTCAAATGTCGAGTTGGTTCCGCCCGACTCGATCTTCATGCCCACAGGAGGGGTTAATCAATGAAAACCAAGAAGCCGAGCCTTTGGCTCGTCATTCTTGCTGCGTTCGCAATGTTCGCAGCAGCTTGCGGCTCTGACAGCGCCGTCGACACCGTTACCGATGCAGCTTCGGACGCTGTCGAGGACGCTGCCGAAGCAGTCGATGACGCCGTTTCCGGCGACAGCGACCAGCCTGGCGCTGGCAAGACCGCACTCATGGGTCGCGCAAACTGGTCGTCTGGCTATGTCCAGGCTCAGATTCTGCACGACCTGATGGAAGAGCTCGGCTACGACGTGTCGAGCCCCGATGATCTCGAGTTCGCTCCCGACCTCGGCTACCAGACGATGGCCGAAGGCGACATGCACTTCTGGGCCAACAGCTGGTACCCCGGCCACCTCTCATGGTGGGAAGGCGAGCGCACTGACGGCACCTCGATCGGTGATCACCTCACCCGTCTCGAAGGTTCCCTCATGCCAGGTGGCGGCCTCCAGGGCATGCTCATCACGAAGTCGTGGGCCGAAGACAATGGCATCACCACGATGGACGACATCAACGCCGACGAGGCTCTCTGGAGCCAGCTCGACAGCGATGGCAACGGCAAGGGCGAGTTCTACGGCTGCCCCGAAGACTGGACCTGCGACGACATCATGGCCTCGCAGATCGCCTTCGCTGGTTGGGACAACCTCGAGCAGACCCAGGCTGGCTACGACGCCATGTTCGCTGAGTTCCTCGACCTTGCACAGGCCGGCGAGCCCGCAATCATCTACACCTGGACGCCAACGAGCTACCTCGCTCAGGCTGTTCCCGGCGAAACCACCATGTGGCTGTCGATGAACAACGACTCGGTCCTCGATGACTCGAACCCACTCGGCAAGGAAGGCGGCGCTGAATACGCACAGCGCCGTGACGGCCAGATCGGCTACAGCGGCCTCGGAGCAGACACCTGCCTCCAGGGTCCTGACGGTTGCCAGGTTGGTTGGCTTGCAGCCGACATCGAAATCACCGCCAACACCGATTGGTTGAACGACAACCCAGCCGCCGAGGCACTGTTCGGCGAATTCAAGCCACCACTGATCGACCTCGCTATCGCCGGTGTTGCGCTCAGCAACTCCGACGGTGCACAGGCCGACGTCGAAGCCATCGCTGCTGACTGGATCACGAACAACCGTGGTCTCGTTGACGGCTGGCTCGACACCGCTCGTGCCGCTGGCTGATTGAACTGACCATCGAGCTTCGGCTCGACGTCACATTCGCTTGAGGGCGGGGGCTTCGGCCCCCGCCCTTCTGCGTTTTCCTGCTGCGCCGCGGACGCACGGTTCGTTACGCTCACGACGTGCAGCACCGCCGCTTCTACGTCACGACCCTCAGCGTTGATGGCCAGGTCTTGCCGTCGCACGGCGGCGATCTTGTCGTTGCGCAACGGGTCGAGAACCCGGCAATCGACTGGGAGCTCGTGCATCAGACGAGCGAAGACGTCGAGCTCGCAGCGGCGCCGTGCACGCTCGAAATCGGTAGTCCCGACGGCGACTTCTCGGGCAACGCGCTCGTCGTGCGCTCCGATGGACGAAGCCACGTGTTCCGTGGAGCCGGCGAGCTCGTCGGGTTCGACGGCTTCGTATCGGATCCCGAGTAAGCGGATCTCGAATAGGCATCTCCGAACTCACCGATCCAGTACCCGGAAACTGGGCACCGAATCGGTGAGAAGGAAGCGGTGGGCGGTCAGCCGCCCTTGTAGTTGAGGATTGTCTCGAGCCGATGCTCGACCGCAACCAGGTCACGCTGGTTGTCCATGACTTCGC
>CALDGN010000367.1 GCA_937942965.1 uncultured Acidimicrobiales bacterium
CGCTTCCACCACTCTGTTCTCCACTCGGCTCCCCGTCGCCTTGCGATGCGATTTCTTGTACGTCCGGCAGCTGGCGTTCACCACACCGGTCGTTGAGAAGTGACACCTTAGTCATCCAGGAGACAGATGTCTTGATACCGACCGAACGCCACGCGCAGACAGCGAGTCCCATTCAAATGACTGAAGATCCCAGTAAAGTGCGTCAGAGTGCGCACACTTTGGGGAAAAATCCATCCCCGATTGGGTGATTCGACTCATGTTCTCGCGCATACGACCGATGGGACCACTGTGAGTGAGGGGAAGACACACACCGACCCAGGTGCCGACGACACGCATGCAAGTGACGATGTCTCGAACAGCCTGCTTGAGTACTTCGGGCCCGCGATCGTCGGCCCGTTCGTCATCGCGCTTTTCGTCGGTTCAGCACCGTTCACACGGATTCTGTCCTTCGTCGTGCCATACATGGTCGCCACGGTGGTTTTCCCGCTCGCGCTGTGGACCATTCGGCGAACGGCACGCGGGAACTATCAGCTCGTCGACAAGAGCTGGTACCTGACGGCTGCTGCGCTCAACACGCTGCTGCCCTGGTTGATTCGACCCGAACCAAGATGGAGCCACTTCGCCCTCGCACTCATCTTTAGCGCGATCACATCGAGCGACACGCTTACGGTCTCCCTACGGCCCGATCACCGCTGGAAAGGCTTGCTGGCCATCATCACGGTCAGCTACTCGTCGTTCTTGCTCAGCCAAGCCGCCTGGGTGATGGCCGCGTACTGCATTGCCTACGGCCTCCATCTCTCCGGCGGGCACGACGCAATCCAAGGCGTCGTTCGCCACCTCCGAGAAGAGCAACGTCAGAGCGATGCGCTCGCATCAACCGACCCGCTCACCGCCCTGTGCAACCGACGCGGGCTCGACCACTACGTCCACGGAGCCATCGTCGATGCCGAGCCTGAGCTGCTCATCGTCGCCGTCGACATCGACGACTTCAAGCAGATCAACGACCGCTTCGGCCACCACGGCGGTGACGCCGCGCTCGTCCATCTCGCCAAGCACATGGTCGACGCGTTCGGTCCGAACTGGTTGATCGCCCGCTCCGGTGGAGACGAATTCACGTGCGCAACCACGAGCGGCCGAATCGAAGATGCTCGCCGAGCCCTTCTCGCAATCCCGACGTTCATCTGCGAAGACACGATCGTGTCGCTCAAGGTCAGCGTCGGCGTCGCATTCGGACCACCCGACGACTCGTTGCTGCGCGACGCCTCAGCGGCGCTGCGCCTGTCCAAGCATCAAGGCAAGCATCGCATCACCCAAGTCGACGATGCGTTGCGCTCCGAGCTCCGCGAAGCCCGCCGGCTCGGCGCCCAACTTGCCGACGCCGTGCATCGACGCGAGATCGAGATCTGGGCGCAACCCATCGTGTATCTCGACGAGGCCAGGGCTGGCACCGTCCACTCCTATGAGTGTTTGGCGCGCTGGGCAACCCCCGAAGGCGTATCGATTCCTCCGAGCAAGTTCATCCCGATGATCGAAGATCAGCGGCTCACGCGAGAGCTCGGCGAAACCATCATCTCCAAGGCCGCCGCGTTCCTCGCTGCACTTGACCCTCAGATCGCAGTGGCAGTCAACGTGTCCGCCACCCACTTCACGAGCAACGGCTTTGCCGAGTTCCTGCACCGTACGCTCGCCCGCCACGCAATCGAGCCTGGTCGACTCACGATCGAGATCACCGAGAGCGAGGACATTCCGGCCAACGTTGGATCGCAAGCAGTCGCTCGCCAGCTCGCCGAGATGGGTGTTGGCCTCGCCGTCGACGATTTCGGCACGGGCTATGCGTCGCTTGAACGACTCGTGCAGTTCCCGTACAGCCAGCTGAAACTCGATCGCTCGATCGTTTCCAGTGCGGCCGGATCGGGCTTCGAGTACATCCTCGAGGGATTCGGGCGCATGTCTCGCGAGACAGATATGCAGATCGTCGCCGAAGGTGTCGAAGGCGCAGACCAAGCAGCGCTCCTTGCTCGACTTGGCGTACCTCTCGCCCAGGGCTTCTTCTTTGGACGACCCCAACCGGTTGATGCGGTCCTCCGACAACAGCCGTGGGCGCATGAGTCAAGCCTGTGCGAACTCGATCAAAGAGAAATCGAGACGTCGGTCAGATCGACCAAGGTCGAGGTTGTCACTGGACGCGACACACGATCGAACCAACCCTCGGAAAGCACCCGATAGAGGCGACTTGAGCGCAGCTGCTCCTGGGTCCCTGGCGGGAACAGGATTGGCTGGCAGAGCTGCTCCAGGTAATCGAACGGTTCCAGCCCTAGCGCTGGCACGAACGAGCTACCCCAGACTTTCAGCATCCGAGAGAACCGGACATCGACCATCGCACAATGGGCTGACGTCTCGTCGAGGCACATCTGTTGGAAGCGGAGTTCACCAAGAAGCCAGCCGGTTACCTTGCTGGCACGCCCACGGGGCTCGATAACAGCCGTCGCCTTTTCCGAGAGATGTGATGACCCGTACCGCTCCTTGAGACGGTGGAAGCTGCGCAGCTGACCGTCCAGCAGACCCAAGTCAGTCTCGAGCTTTGTCGGCGTGTCGAGCGTCGGTGACCAGATGACACGGCCGGCCGCAACGAGTCCCAGGTCATCGACGATGACGACGTGCACCGAACGATCGTCGTACGGCCCGTACTCGGCCTCCATAACGGCTTGGCTGTGCCCACCGTATTCACCGTCGAACACCCGACGCTCCAACACACGACCCAGCATCCCGGCAAGGCTTTTCGTGCCGCCGACCATCATCCAATGGTGCTCATCGAGTTGTTCGCCAGCTCGTCGAACGAGGTCAACGCCAGCAGATTCATCTTGTAGCGAAATCGCGTAACGCGCAGGCGCAACGCGCCCTGCAAGCTTCTTCACAGCTACCCCTCTGTGATTTGTGCTGCACTCCCCGGCGAAGTGCTGCGTCACCAGTGTCGCAGGTGGGGTAGACGACGGACAACACCCTTCGCATTCATTCGGGCACGATGGCAGGTCGAAATGCCACCGAGCGCGCGAACTAAACCGCACGCTGCGTGGTCGGATCCCGCATCAAGGGGAAGCGGGACCTCGCGGCCGCGATCTCACCGCTCGACCGGCCCGCTCATCCATCGGCGCATGCCCAACGCGGACGCTCCAAAGGCCAGGAGACCAGCACCGAAATAGGCCAGCACTGCCGACTCGCTGCCGCTGTGCGCCAGCGACGGACGGTCGCCAAACGCAGACACAACGGGCACCACGGCGTCTCCCGCAGCGCCTTGCACGGCGTCTGAGGCCGGCTCCTCGGCCGTGCCGCTGAACCGCATGACGAAGGCTGGGCCAGGCGTCGCATCGACCCCGCCGAAGCCGAACGGCGCAGACGCCGTTTCGGGAACGTTGGTGTAGGGCCCGGTGTAGGGCAACGCCTCGGCACACGGATGCGCCAAGAAGTCATACCAAGCGAGCAACGACGCGAAGTATTCGGTGACCTCTTCGATCGCATCGCCCGAAAAGCCGCGCGAAGTCAGCTGGAACAGCGTGACGCCCTGTTGCGCTTGCACCGACGAGGCCGTGTTCGCTCCGAGATCGAAGGCGAGCATGACCTCTTGGGCTCCGCTGCGGACGGTGATTTCGTCGCTCGGACGCGCGACCAGGTCGCAATCATCGACCGCAGCAACGTCGGGAGCGATGACCACACCGGCCACAAATGCGGTAGCCAGCACCGCAGCGAAAAGGAGCGACGCCAGGGCGGTAGCAAACACTCGCCGCATCGGTCTCTCCCTTCGTCGTTCGGCCCCGCTCGCAGCGGTACCGGATCGAAGTTAGCAGCCGCCTAGGTCCGATGCCGGGACGAAGAAACGGTTGTACAGCGCGTGCATCGCGACGCCAAACAGCGTCCATCCGTCGTCATCCGGCTGCTCAACGCCCTCGAGACCGCCTGCCTGGATCCCAAACAAGATGTCTCGATCGGCCGTGTAGACCCGAGAAAACAATCCCTCGCCGAGCGCGAGCACGGCGGTCGTGAACTGGCGCCAGAACAGTGGCCCATCGAGATCCGGAGCAGGGACGACCTCGGTCATCTCTGCGAATTGCTGGAACGACACGACCATCGTGTCCACATATGCCCGCTCGGCATCGCGTAGCCAGCCAAGCACTTCGGCATCGATTTGCTCGTCGGGCACCGAGACCGCCGCAGCGGCGAGGGCATGACTCGTCCGGTAACCCTGACGGTTTCGGGCGTCGTCGAACTGGGCTGCGGTCGCGACACGCATCATCTCGACTGCGAGGACCGCGATATCGAATTCCGCACGCCGCTCAAGCACCGGCACGACGGCTTCGATCATCGGTCGGTTGTCGCGAGCGCCCTCTCCCCCGCCGATCAGGGCCTGGCGAAGAACCTCGCGCCGAAAAGCGACCTGGGGTGTCTGGCCGTCCATTGCGAGCTGCTGCCAGGCCGCATACGCGCTCGACCGAGGCACGCCGGCGTGGCCGACCATCTCCTCGAGACTTACCGAGTCGAGATTGACGGCAACGCCATTACTTTCCATGCGAGCCAGCGCAGCCTCGACCAGCAGCGATCGCGTTTCTCCGGCGGGCACGCGCCGTCGGACCTCAGACATGGGACCCCTCAGACATCGAGGCCCACCCTAGCCAAACTCGCAAATGCCGTGGACACTGGATACAGCATCCAGTAAGGTGCTGGGCGCTGCGGTATCCCGAGCGCCGCCACCCACACAGCTGACCTCGACGACGAGTCGATCCGCCAGGATCTTCGCCGCAAATGTCGACACGATGCTGGAAGCCGTGGCGGGACCTTGATGGGCCGAGCGACGAGACACTCCATGCGTGGCGGAACACTCGTCGTTCGGCTCATTGAGCGCGCCCGGGCGTACGAATTTTCCTTGACTTGAGCAAGTGCTCAATCTATTGTCCTAACTGTTGAGCAGTTGCTCAATACATCTGATCAATCAAATCTTCAAGGAGTATCCCATGACCGGTCACTACGCCATCTACGCGATCTGCGCCGTCAGCCTCACGGTTGGCCTCGCCCTGATCCTGCACCGCCACGGCAAGGTGTTTCTCGGCGAGTTGTTCCCCGAGAACGTCCGCATCGCAAAGGCCATCAACAGCCTGTTGGTGACCGGCTTCTTCATGCTGAACACCGGCTACGCCTTCTTGATCAGCCGCACCGAGCTGACCACGGACCAGTTCCTCGCCACCGAGAACCTGATCCAGAAACTCGGCGTGCTGCTCCTCAGCCTCGGCATCATCCACTTCGTGAATATGGCCGTGTTCTGGAAGATCCGCCGCAACATCACCGAAACGGCCAGCGTGCCGGTGCCCTTCAACACGATGGTGCCGCCACCCCCGACCCGGGCCGACGCAGCCTTCACTGCAGCCGCCACCTTCTAGGCCGATGCGCCACGCTGCACCACCACCGACAGGCGCCGACACGAGTTGGCCTCCACGGCGCCTGACGGTGGTCTACGACGACCACTGCGAACTCTGTGTTCGCTGCCACGACTACCTCACGAGACAGCCGACCCACGTCGAGCTTCGGTTCCTCGCTTCGAGCGACCCCGAGGTCTATGACCGATACGGCGATCTCCCGTGGTACCGGATCGAACTCATGGTCATCACCGATGGTGGCCATGCGTGGGTCGGTCCCCAGGCATTCATCATGTGCCTCTGGGCCACCCTGCGCTGGCACCAGATGTCGTATCGGCTCAGCGGGCGAAGCCTCGCTCCGATGGCCGAACGGTTCTTTCACTCGTTGTCCGCCAACCGGTCAGTAGTGTCAGGCATGCTGACGCCGACCCGGTGCAGCACCGGTGCTTGCTCTCACACCCCGGGAGCGACCGCACAGGTTCCGCCGCCTCCTACTCCTCATGCAAGTTCCAGCCCCGACCCGGGGCTGGTCACTCCGGCCTGAGGAGCTTCGATGATCACGATGGGTGCCGACGTGGCCAAGGCCAAACGCAAACCGAGTTCCAGTGGCGACGAGACCAAGGCTCGCATCATCGCTGCGACCCTCGAAACGCTCAAGGCCGAAGGCATCGTCGGCACCAGCGCCCGGGCCATCGCCCGCACCGGCGATTTCAACCAGGCGCTGATCTTCTACCACTTCGGTTCTGTCGACGACGCAATCATCGCCGCCGTGGGCCAGATGAGTGCCCGACGTATTGAGAACCACAGTAAGAAGCTGGCCGAAGCAACCTCGCTCCCCGAACTGATCCGGGTTGCGCGAGATCTGCACCACGACGACACCACGACGGACAACATGACGGTGTTGGCCCAAGCCTTTGCTGGCGCCGCTGGCGACGCAGAGATGGGGCCCAAGCTCTACGCCGAGCTTGAGCCATGGAGTCAGATGGTCGGCGAGACCATTAAGCGGGTCGTCGCTGACGCCCCCGGGGCGGGTTCGGTCCCTACCGACCAGATCGCCAATGCGATCAGTGCGATGTTCTTGGGCATCGAGCTACTCGACGATCTGGATCCGAGTCGCGAGCACGCGACGTCGTTGTTCGACTCGCTCGAAGCGCTGGCCGAGCTGCTCGATGACCTCCTGGCCACCCCACTGCTCGAGATGTTGTTGCCCAGCCGCGACTAGCGAGGGAACGCCGGCGGGGACCGCAGGGCCCTCACCGACCGCAGCGAGAAAGAGGTACTACCGCTACGCCTTCGCGGCCTCTGCGGGTGGCTTTGGTTCCTTTGGCAGGCCGAGCACCATCTCGCCGACAATGTTGCGCTGCACCTGGCTGGTGCCAGCGTAGATCGTTCCGGCGCGGGCGTTGAAGAACGTTCCCACCCAGCTGGCCGAGCTGTTCGGTGCGCCAGGCAGATCGGTCGAGAACGAGGTCATCGGGCGCTGACCCTCGATCCACATGGCGTCGGCGCCGAGAATGTCCACGGACAGCTCGGTGACGGCCTTGTGGTATTCGCTCCAGTAGAGCTTGAACAGCGATTCGGCCGGTCCCGGCTGGTGGCCGTTCACGAAGCGGGTGAGCGTGCCCATGCCCATGAAGCGCATGACCTCGACCTTGGAATAGGCCCAGGCGAGACGTTGGCGGATGACCGGATCGTCGGCGACGCCGCGCTCCTTGGCCATTGCGAGCAGGCGATCGAGCTCGGTACGGAAGGCGATTGGCGTGGTCGCGGCAGCCTCGCCGCGCTCGTAGCCGAGCAGGGTCATCGCAACGGCCCAGCCGCCGTTGACTTCGCCGACCACATTTTCCTTGGCGGTACGGGCGTCGGTGAAGAAGGTCTCGTTGAATTCGCTCTCGCCGCTCATCATGGCAATCGGGCGGACTTCGACGCCGGGCTGTTCCATCGGCACGAGCAAGAACGTGATGCCCTTGTGCTTCGACGAGGTGAAGTCGGTGCGGGTAAGCACGAAGATCCAGTTGGCGGACATGCCTGCCGAGGTCCAGATCTTCTGGCCATTGATGACCCATTCGTCACCGTCAAGTTCGGCCTTGCACATGAGGGCAGCGAGGTCAGAGCCAGCGTTGGGTTCGCTGTAGCCCTGACAGAAGACGTACTCGCCGGCGATGATCTTCGGAAGGAACTCGGCCTTCATCTCGTCGGAGCCCCAGTTGAGGATCGTGTTGCCGACCATCTGGATGCTGAACACGTCGTTGTTGCCGCCGGTTGGCACGCCGGCCTTCTGGAACTCTTCGGCCATGATGACCTTTTCGAGCGCGGACAAGCCGGCGCCGCCGTACTCGGCTGGCCAGCTCGGAGCAAGCAGGCGATTCGCCGACAGGATCTCGCGCCATTCGGCCATAAAGGTCGCCAGCTGCTCTTCGTTGAGCGCGCCCATGCCCTGCCAGTCGGCGGGAAGGTGCTCGCCCAGGAATGCCTGGATCTTCTCCCGGTAGGCCTCGGCTTCTTCGCTGTAGGACGGATCCATGAGTGCTCCCAATGACGTGCTGACCGTTGACAACCGCATGTCGACGGCATGTTCGTGCGACCTTCGACGCTACCGGCTGCCTCGCCGGTCTACCCAGCTGTCGTGGGCAATCGTGACGGGCCGCCCTCGCGGTTGGTAACCGTCCGCGTCTTGGCGGCCACGGCGTACCACGATGACCACGTCATGAAAGCCGTGCCGTTCGCCGAAATCGAGGACGAATACGACCAGCTCGTCGCTCGTTCGGCCGGCCATCTCGGCGCCGATCCTGTGTGCACGACGACGCATTGGATCGTGCCTGCTGCAGCCGCATTCGCTCCCCGGGGTAAACCGCGGGTGTGGCGCGGCACGCACGGCATCGTCGCGCTCCTCGAGCACGAGAACCCGAAGGGACCGGTGCTGACGTCGTTCGACACGGTGTGGGGCTTCGCCACACCGTTCGTCGGGCCTGACCCCGAAGCACTGATCGGGGAGGTCATCGAGGACCTTCTCCCCCAGCTCGACTTCTACGCGTTGTCGATCTCTGGCGTGGATCCGGCGAGTCCGTTCTTCGAGGAACTCCAGCGACTCGCGCCGGTGGGCTACACCGACACGGCGGACCGGTGCGTCGGCGATCTGAGTGCCGGCTTCGAGGCGTGGCTTGCGCAACGGTCGAGCCGCTTCCGTCGCTCGCTCCGCACCGCACTGCGCGACACCGAGGACGCTGGGATCTCGGTCGAAGCGGTCTCGCCCACGTCTGCGCCCGAGGTGAACGCCGCCATCGAACGCATCCTCGCGATCGAACGACGTAGCTGGAAGACCGAGGCGAAGAGCGGCCTGATCGGCACGGACCTCGGTTTCTTCACTCGCTCGATGAGCCAGCGGTTCGCCCGGTCCGGCGGCCTGCGGATCATGTTCGCAACCAGCGAGGATGTCGCGGTCGAAGATGTCGCGGGCGAGGGTGTAGCCGGTGCCTCAAGCGGCTCCGCCGACGTGGGGTATGTGATCGGTGGCGTCGTCGACGACCGGTACCGCGGCTTTCAGCACAGCTTCGATCGGGACTACGCCGACCTGTCCATCGGCAAGCTCTTGCAATACCGCAACATCGAGTGGCTCTGCAGCGAAGGGATCACGGCCTACGACCTCGGTATGCACATGGACTACAAGGAGAGCTACACCGACCGCATCGAATCGACGATCACGCTCATCGTCGCCGATACAACTCGCTAGACACCACACCGCTAGACACCATGAACTCGCCCGTATCCTCGGGCCGTGTCCGAGCAGTCAGCGCCAGGGGCTGAGACAGCCGAGGAGGACGCATCGTCGACCTCCGATGCGCCTCCAAAGCTCGTGCCTACCGCCCTCACGATCGCCGATCACGCCGCGCTCCGACGCAGGATCCGCGGCGCCCGGAAGATCCGCAAGGCAGGTCGACGCGCCGACGTCTTCGCCACGATCGCTGACGACGTTGCGGCGGCGGAGAAGCGGCTCGAACGCCGACAGGCCAACCTCCCGAACTGCACGTATCCCGCCGAGCTCCCGATTACGGCTCGGCGCGACGAGCTCGTCGAGACGATTCGAGACAACCAGGTCGTGGTCATCGCTGGTGAGACCGGCTCAGGTAAGAGCACCCAGCTGCCCAAGATCTGCATCGATGCGGGCTTCGGCGTGCGAGGCACGATCGGCCACACCCAACCTCGCCGCATCGCTGCTCGTTCGGTCGCAGCACGTGTCGCCGAAGAGCTCACGGTCGAGCTCGGCAAGACCGTCGGCTACGCGGTGCGATTCGACAACCGCACGACCGATCGCACGGCCATCAAGGTCATGACCGACGGCATCTTGCTGGCCGAGCTGACTCGCGATCCGGACCTGTTGGCCTACGACGTGATCATCGTCGACGAGGCCCACGAGCGCAGCATCAACATCGACTTCTTGCTCGGCTACCTGCACCAGCTCGTGCGACGGCGTCGAGACCTGCACGTGGTGATTACCTCGGCGACGATCGACACCGAGAAGATCGCGGCCCACTTCAACGACAGCACCCGTGGCGGCGACGGCGAGCCTGCGCCGATCATCGAGGTCTCGGGCCGCACCTATCCGGTCGAGATTCGCTATCAGCCTCGCGACGAAGCTTCCGGCGACGGGTCGATCGAAGGCGCAGCGGGCAAACGCTCCGAGCGTGGCAACGCACGCGGCTCGAGCGGCCCGCTCGACGCACCGGGAGCCGTTCGCCGAGCGGTCGCCGAACTCATGCGCGAGGGCCCTGGCGATGTGCTGGTCTTCAGTAGCGGCGAAGCGGAGATCAACGACATCTGCGAATCCCTCCGGCGTCACGAGCCGGACCTCGAGGTCTTGCCGTTGTATGCGCGGCTCCCAACCCGGGACCAGCAAAAGGTCTTCGGGCCGAGCAAGCGCCGCCGCGTTGTCGTCTCGACCAACGTGGCCGAGACCTCGCTCACCGTGCCGGGCATTCGCTACGTGGTCGACCTGGGCGAAGCCCGCATCTCGCGCTTCAGCCAACGCACCAAGGTGCAGCGGCTCCCGATCGAAGGCATCTCCCAAGCGTCGGCCAACCAGCGCAGCGGCCGATGTGGGCGCCTCGGCCCCGGCATCGCAATCCGGTGCTACGCCGAAGATGACTTCGATGCTCGGGCCGAGTTCACCGAGCCAGAGATTCAGCGCACGAACCTGGCCAGCGTCATCTTGACTATGGCCGACCAAGGCCTCGGCACACCTGGCGAGTTCCCCTTCATCGACCCGCCCGAAGAACGAGCGATCGCCGACGGCGCCCGCCTGCTGCACGAACTCAACGCCGTCCAAGAGCCGAGCGTCGGCGCTGACTCGTCTGCCGGCAGCCGGCGCTGGCTCACCGATATCGGCCGCAAACTCGCCCGCCTGCCCGTCGATCCGCGTCTCGGAAGAATCGTGCTCGGCGGCGCCGACGAAGGCTGCTTGCACGAGGCCACGATCATCGCTGCCGCACTGGCCGTCCAGGATCCCCGTGAACGCCCGAGGGACAAGCAAGCCGCAGCCGATGCCGCCCAGGAACGTTTCCGCAGCGACCACAGCGACTTTCTCACGTTGCTCCATCTGCATCACGCCGGGGCCCAGCAACGACGCGATCTGAATCGCCGCAAGTTCGGGGGCTGGTGCCGCGACCACTTCCTGCATGCGCAGCGCATGATCGAGTGGTTCGACACGGTCGACCAGCTCAAGGACGCAAGCGACACGCTCAAGCTCACGCCGTCGTGGAGCAGCGACGTCAACATCGGCGACGGGCCAGCCGCCGAGGCGATCGATATCGACGGCGGCCGGAACCGCAGCCGCGGCCCGGGCGAGGACGTCCACCGAGCGGTGCTCACTGGGCTTCTTAGCCAGATCGGCATGCGCGTCGAGCGGTCCAACGAGTACCTCGGCCCTCGCACCGCTCGATTCGTCATCCAGCCCGGTTCGAGCTGCTTCGAACGAAAGCCCGACTGGATCATGGCCGCCAGCCTCGTGGAGACAAGCCGGCTCTGGGCTCGAACGGTCGCGCCGCTCGACCCCGAGTGGGTCGAAGCCCCCGCCGCTCACCTGACGTCGACCGAGCTCGGCGATATCGAGTGGGACCCGACCCGCGCTCGAGCGATGACGACCGAGACGATCCGGCTGCACGGTTTGCCGATTGTCGCCGACCGGTTCGCCCCGCTCGATCGACACGACCAGGTCAAAGCGCGCGAGCTCTTCATCCACCATGCGCTGATCGAGGGCGAGTGGGACGACGTCGGCCACCTCTTCTTGAGCACGAACGAGTCGGTGCGCCACGAGGCCCGCAACTTGAGCGCTCGCTCTGTGCCGGCGGGCAGTGGTCGACGCAGCTTCGACGAGGAGTATCAGCGCGTCTGGTCGTTCTATGACGCCGCGCTGCCCGACGATGTCACGAGTGCGGCCCACTTCGAACGCTGGTTCCGTCCGGCCACGGCCGACGATCCCCACCTGCTCGAGTTGTCGATCCACGACCTGTTGGATCCCGAGGACCTGGTCGTTGACGAGAGCAGCTTCCCCGAGCAGGTCGAACACGGTGGCCTTGTCCTCGACGTCGACTACGTCGCCGATGCAACCAGCGCCGGCAGCTCACTCGCCGTCGACCTTCCGATCACCGCGGTCGGGCAGCTCGAACCCACATCCTTTGTCGGGGTCGTCCCCGGCCACCGACGCGACGCAGCGATCGCCTTGGTGCGCGCGCTACCAAAGCCGCAACGCAAGCGCCTCGTGCCGGTACCAGAGACGATCGACGCCGTCATGGAAGAGATCGGCGACCGCAGCGACTTCGCGCTCGCGCTTCGCCAAGGCCTGGAGCGTCGCTTGGGCGAACAGCTCCCGCTCGATGCGCTCGACCCTCGCACGCTGCCACCGAACCTGCGACCGCAATACCGCATCGTCAACGACAACGGTGACGTGCTCGCACGTGGCTACGACATCGCAGCGCTACGAGCCATGCTGGCGAGCGATCTCGAGCAGGCCCTTGATGATGGCGCCGACGGTGTCACCCATCCGGGAGCGGTGACATGGGAGTTCGGCGATCTACCCCGCGAAGTCACGGTCACGGCTCGGCAAGGCTCCACCGTCGCCTTCCCCGCCCTCGTCGATCGCACAGATCGCGTCGGCGTCGAGCTGTTCACCACCGCTGGGGAACAAGCGAGCGCGACATGGCATGGCGCTCGACGTCTCTTACGTCTCACGGTTGCGGCACCATTGCGGCAGATGAACGCGGCGCTCAATCCCCAACGGATGCTCGCGCTTGAGCTCACGCCCCATGGTGAGCGCGCAGCGTGGTTCGAAGACCTTACGCTCGCATGTCTGGGCACGATCATCGACGAAGCTGGCGCTCCTTGGACGACCGCCGACTTCACCGCACTGCAGAAACGAGCACGGGCCGACCTGCCGACGTTGGCACGCGAGTGGTCTCCCGTCGCGGCCGAGATCATTGATGAGACCGCAGCGATTCGCATGGCGCTCGTCGCCGCTGACCGCCTTCCGGCCGATTGTGTCAACGACGCACGCCGCCATCTCGAACGGCTCACGTTCCCCGGTCACTTATCCGCGATCGGCGTCGGCCGTTTCGAGGCACTGCTCAAGTATCTGCGAGGTATTTCGCACCGGCTCGAGAAGCTGCCGTCGCGTATCGGTGCCGACCGCCAGTCGATGCAACAGATCCTGGTCGTCGAAGATGCTTACGACACCGTCGTCGAGCATCTTCCGTGGTCCGCTGCGCTCGAAGAGATCGCGTGGTCACTCGAAGAGCTACGGGTATCGATGTTCGCCCAACATCTCGGCACGACCGAACGAGTGAGCCCGTCACGTATTCGCCGCCGTCTCGAGAAGTTGACGGCCGCGTGAGTAGGTCCAAGACAGCGAAGAACGCCACGCAGGGAACGCTTCCTGGCCCCCGCAAGGGACCGCTCGACGCGGCCGAGATGGCCGATGCCGCGCTGACTGCAGCAATGATTGTCGCACTGCTGGCCGCTGGCCGAGTCCTCGCTGCCGGAAGCATGATGCAGGTCGTCGCCAGCTTCGTCGTCGCGGTGCTTGCCGCCCGGCGACGCACCCGAGCCGTCGTCATGGCCTCGACGGCGGCCGCATGCATCGCGTTGATCCTGGGTGGCCTCGGGCCGGTAAGCCAGGCCGCGTTGGCTGGCGTGTTCGGCTGGTGCGGAGGTCAGTCGCTGCGACGTGGCTGGGGTCGAATCCGCACCGTTGCCTTCACGCTGTTGGTCGCCTGGCCCGCGATGGTCGCCAGCGTGCTGCTGTTCTTCCCCGCCATCGCCATCAACCGCAAGCTTCGCGAACTGGTGTTTGAGAACGTCGAGAACCAGGCCGACGGTATGGCCAACATCCTTGGCGGAATTGGCTCGCTCTTTGACGCCGTTGGGCTCGGCATTGTTGATCGGGCACTCGGATCGGTCGGTAATAGATTGCAGAACCTCGCCGACTTCCTGATCGATAACTGGTTGCTTCTCATCCCAGCGACCGAGCTCGTCTACTCGGTCATCTATGCACTGCTGATTCGTGCCGTGGGCGGCGGAATCTTGCGCCGCCTCGAGCGGTCGCTCGTCGACCCGCTTGAACTCGATGTGCAGCCCGCGCCCGAGGGACCGCCGGTTCCGCTCGCGCTCAACGATGTCGTGCTCGAACGAAACGGCGTCCCGGTAACGGCGCCGCTCACGCTCGACGTCCAAGCCGGCGAGCATCTCGTGATCGAAGGACCGAACGGCGCCGGCAAGTCGACGCTGCTCGATGCGCTCGCGGGCTTAGACAACCTCGGCAGTGTCGAGCGTCCGAGCGATGTCGTGGGTCTCGGCCACGTCGGCGGAACCGCTCGAGTCGGTCAGCGTCCCGAGGCGCAGGTCATCGGCACCACCGTCGGCGAAGACCTGGCCTGGGGACTCGACGACGACTTCGACGTCACCGAGACCCTTGCCGGCGTCGGTCTCGAACTTCCCGAAGATCGCCCGAGCAGCGAACTGTCCGGCGGCGAGCTGCAGCGCCTGGCGCTCGCCTCAGCGCTGCGACGCAAGCCGAAGCTGCTCCTCGCCGACGAAGTCACCTCGATGCTCGACCCTCGCGAGCAGGCTCGCATCATCGACCGGCTCGAAGCCCTCGACGATGCGACGATCGTTCGCACGACGCACCGAGACGACGCCGTTGCCAGCGACCGGCGCATCGTGATCCGTCGGGCCTCGCACAATGCAGTCCAGGCGGTCGATGCCGAAGCAGCCGCCAGCATGCACCAGGCCGGGCTGCAAACGATCCGCACGAACGTCGGCGAGAACCGGCTGATCCGGTTGCGCGACGTCGCGTACTCCCATGCCGCGGGCAAGCCGTGGGCGCTCCCGGTCCTCCACGATGTCGACCTGTCGATCCACCGCTACGAGCTGGTGATCATCGAAGGCCGAAACGGCTCCGGCAAGACGACGCTGGCCCGCATCCTTGCCGGTCTCGAAACGCCGACGTCGGGCGAGGTCGACCGTGCCTCGGGTGTGCGCCGGGCCCTCGCTCATCAACACGTTCGCCTGCAGCTCCTTCGGGCAACCGTTGACGAGGAACTCACCTCGCTCGCGGGCGTGCGGACCGACCGCGAATCAACCGGCGGCGCCGACCAACAAGCGCGGACCGAGAACCTCGAAACCGCCATCAAGCTGTTCGAACTCGAACGCCTGAGCGGTCGCCGCATTGACGAGCTGAGCGGCGGCGAGCAACGCCGTGTCCTGCTCGCTGGCCTGGTCTCTCGTGGCGTATCGCTGCTCGTCCTCGACGAACCGCTCGCTGGCCTCGATGCCGAGGGCCGTGCCGACCTGGCCAGGACGCTGGACTACGTCCGTCTCGCTGGCACCTCGATCGTGGTCGTGAGCCACGACGTCGACTGGACGCCAAGCCACGTCAGCCAGCATCTGCAGCTCGAGGATGGTCGCCTGCGCTCGATCGCACCAGGCATCAGCGGCACGCCCCGCACCGGCGGTACGCCATGAACCGGTCGAGTTCATTCTTCCGTGCGATTCCGATCGACTCTCCGGTCCATCGGCTCGCGGCCGAGTCCAAGGTCCTTGCGGGCATCTTCGTGTCGATCGGGCTGGTGTTCAACACCGAGTGGAGCCACATCGGTGTCGCAGCGCTGCTTCTCTTCGCTGCATTCCGAGGCGCACGACTTCCGCTCTCCGTCCTGCCCCGCGTGCCGTTGATCGTTCGCTTCGCCTTGTTCGGCGGTCTGATGGGATCGATCTTCAGCGACGAAGCGCCCAAGGTCGGTGCCATCAGCCTCGGCGGGCTCTCGGACTACGCCCGACTGATCTCCATCGGCTTCATCATGATTCTGTGGGTTGGCATCTTGAGCTGGACGACCGGCCTGACCGCGGTCGGCTTCGCCCTTCGTCGACTGATCCGACCGCTCCGATACCTCAAGGTTCCGGTCGACGAGATCGGATCCGTGATTGCGCTCGCCGTGCGCTCGCTCCCCCTCGTCGCGGATGAGATCGACGTCGTCAACGAGTCGGTCACGAGCCGGCCGGCTCCGGCTGACCACGCAGGCAAGCCAATCCGCGAAGCCTTCTCGTTCATACGAGACACCGCCACCGCGGTCGTGATCGGAAGCCACCGCCGTGCCCGTGACCTTTCGATGGCGATGGTGAGTCGCGGATCAACGACTGCTCCCCTCCCGCCCCGTCGTCAGCTACGAACCGTCGACAAAGCCGTGATCGCCGGCGCGTTTTTGCTCTGCGTGGCCGCATTCGTGATTCCCGGTGTTCCACCGAACACACCTGCTTCATAGCCACCTGCCGAAGAGTTTCTTTTTCCCCAGAACGTTCCAATTGCAGCGTTCTGCGAGGTAGGTGCCGGGTCGCTGCCGGCGCGACGCCACCTGACCGACCCGCGGTTCTACACTGCCCGGGTTATGCGTATTGCTGCATCGCGGGCTGACCGCCTCGGATTCACCGTCTTCGCCGTTCTTGCGGCGCTCCTTGCTGTCTTGTTGATCACGAACCTTCGGGGCAACGACAGCGAGTCAGCGACC
>CALDGN010000368.1 GCA_937942965.1 uncultured Acidimicrobiales bacterium
GCCGCCTGAACTTGGACGGTTTCGTCAGCGAGACGATCGGCCTCGATGGGGTCGAAGAGGCCTTTCACAAGATGGAGCGTGGCGAAGTGCTGCGCTCTGTTGTCGAGATTCCCTAGCTCAGGACTGGCTCGAATCCACGGAACGGTAGATCGGGGGAGCGGCGCAGCCAGTTGCGTTCGCTCCACTCGGTCGCGCCGTCGACCACGTGCAGCGTGAACGCCTGTCGTGGCCTCTCTGAGCGGTTTGCGTCGCTCCAATGTGGCAGCGCGCCGTCGAGCAAGATGAGCGTTCCTGGCGTGGCAGGAAGCGCAACCGCTTGGTCGATTGGGTACTCATCGGGGTCGAACACTTCGGTCGAGGTCGAGTCGCCGTCGCGCACGAACCGAGACTTGACCGGCAGCCGGTGTCCACCGGGGATCGCCCACATGCAGCCGTTCTCGGTGGTGGCTTCGTCAACGGCCACCCAGAACCCGACGACTGACCGCGGCTCGGTCCACAAGAAGCTGTGGTCGGTGTGCCAGGTGACTTCTCCGCCGACGCCTGGATGCTTGTAGATGTACATGGACTGCACGAGCGCTGGGTCGTCCATGCCAATCTCAGCAGCGATGTCACCGAAGCCGGTGTCACGACAGAAGCCGCTGAACACCGGGTCCAGGTCGTGCATAGCGTGGCCGATCTTGTTGAGCTGATCGCCACTGTCTTCGAAGAAGCCACGGACCTTGTCGCCCGACTCGAGGAACCACGAATCGTCGGCATGGGACTGGTCGGTGGTCGAGAACACGGTGACTTCGTCGGCGTCGGTGACACGGAGCTGAGCATCGAGTTCAGCGGCGCGAGCCCGAAGCTCGGCGAGGCGGTCGGCGGGGATGAAATCGGGCAGGACAAGGAAACCCTGCTCGGCGAAGTCGGCAACCTGAGCGGCGGACAGAACCATGTCCTCAGTGATACCAGCTCCGTACCGGTTTTGTCTGGGAGACTTCGAGGGATGCCAAAGCTGATTATCGACACCGATACCGGAAGCGACGACGCCATTGCGCTGCTCATGGCCCTCGCGCACCCCGATGCCGAGGTGCTTGCGCTAACCACTGTCGCTGGCAATGTCCCCCTCGACCAAGCGACACGCAATGCAAAGAGCACGCTTCGGGTCGCAGAACGCACTGACGTCCCGGTCTATGTCGGCTGTGACCGTCCGCTTGTGCACCCGCTCGAGACCGCAACCGAGGTGCACGGCGAGGACGGTCTTGGCAATGCCAACTTGCCCGATCCCGGGATCAACTCACAGGACGAACATGCGGTGCCCGCACTAGTCCGGCTGGCTGCCGAGAGCAACGGCGAGCACGACCTGATCACGCTCGGCCCACTCACCAACGTCGCTGCGGCCCTCGCCATCGACCCTGACCTGCTGACCCGGTTCCGGCGCACCGTCATCATGGGCGGAGCGCCCGACATGGTTGGCAACGTCACCGACATGGCCGAGTTCAACATCTGGGTCGATCCCGAGGCTGCCGCCCGGGTCTTCGTGGCTCCAGGAGCACGGGTGATGGTCGGTTGGAACGTGTCGATGACGGCGGGTCTCATCTCACCTGAACAGCGCCAGGCAATGGCGCAGGTCGGCACGGCCAGCGGGCAGTTTGCGCATGACGTGACCAGCGTGGTCGAGGCGTTCTGCCATCAGGAGCTCGGGATCCCGTTCTTCTCCCTGCCCGATCCGCTCGCGGTGGCGATTGCGCTCGACGACACGATCGCAACCCGCACTCAGGCCATCGGCGTCACGGTCGGCCGGAGCGACGAAGCCCGCGGTGCGACCTTCCCGACGCATCTCAATCCCGATGCGCCAGCGACGGACATCGTCTGGGAAGCCGACGGCGATGCGTTCCAAACCCAGATGTTCGACGCGCTCCGCGCCCTGCCCTGAGTCTGCGAGCCCGTTCAGGTCTTGAGGGCCGAAACCCAGCTCGCCTCGACCAACTCGTGGACCATCCGGGAGTGCTGTTCGTGTGAGCCGAGGACCTCGAACTCGCTGTCGAGCACGCGGTCCTGTTTGCCATGCGTGCAGTTGACGACCTTGAGTCCTGCCTCGCTGAACACGCCGTGGATCTCACCGATCGTGATCGTGTCCAGGTTCGTCTTCAGCTCGTAGATCTTGACCTCTTGCACGTTGTCGATCACGCGTTCCACGGGCAGCAGGACCCACAACACGATGAGCACCGCTCCAGCTGCGGCAAGTGACACGGCATAGAGACCGCCGCCGATGCCCATGCCGAGCGCTGCGGCAGTCCAGATCGACGCGGCGGTGGTGATACCCGTCGACTGGCGGCCCCGCCGAAAGATGACGCCAGCTCCGAGGAAGCCGACTCCGGACACGACGCCAGCTGGGATACGGGTCGGGTCCGTTGTCTCGCGTGAGAGCTCGGCGCCGTAGATCGTGAACAGGCATGCGCCGATCGAGATCAGAATGATTGTTCGCAGGCCAGCGGCCTTGTCACGGAACTCGCGTTCCGCCCCGATCGCAATACCGACGACCGCGGCGAGCCCGAGTCGCAACAGATATTCACTCGTCACAGCCGAAACCTTAGATCGTGGCGCGGACTACTCAGCCGCCGCCCTTGCGGTACGGCATGCCGAGTGCTTTGGGCATCCGGAGCCGCTGGCTGAAGAAGACGAGCACGAGCAGCACGAGCACGTACGGCAAGATGTTGCTCCACCAGTCGGGCACAGTGTCGCTCACGAGATACCAGCCGAATGCACCGATGGCCAGCAAGCCAGCCAGGACCGCGTCAACGGTCTTTCGGCGGCTGATCGCCCAGATACCGACACCGACGAGCACGATGGTGTTCACGAGCAGCATGGCGTGGCTGGCGGTGCCGTCGAGGTCCTTGAGGTCGAGGCCGAAGACGTACCCGAACAGCAATGCGCCAAAGAGCACGCCGCCGGGTTTCCAGTTTCCGAAGATGAGCGCGGCGAGTCCGATAAAGCCTCTGCCGGCGCTGTTGCCGCCTTGGAACAGACCGGAAAGCTCGGTCGATATGAAGGCGCCACCGAGGCCGGCGAGGCCGCCCGAGATGATGACCGCCACGTACTTGTAGCGGACGATGCTGATGCCCTGGGCTTCGCCGGCTTGGGGGTATTCGCCGCAGATGCGCAAGCGAAGACCGAAGCGGGTGCGCCAGATCAGCCAGGCAGTGAACGGCACCAGCAAGATGGCGATCACGGCCACGAGCGAGGTGCCTCGCAGCAGGCCTCGGGAGAGGTCGGCGATGTCAGACAGCAGCCATGTGGGCGCTGCGTTCTCGTTGTCGAGGCAGCCGCGTCCGCCGAAGATGCCGCTCGTGCCGCACTTGCCGACGTAGAGCAGCCAGTCGGGGGTTTCCCATCCGTTGATGGTGCCGCCAGCGAGGAACGGAACGTCCCAGTCGGCGACGGCTTGAGTGCGGGGCGACGTTGTAGGGGATTCCCAGACCTCTTCGGACAGGTATCTCGTCGCCGCGGGCGCGAGCAGGTTGATCGCCACGCCGCTGATGATGTGGTCCACGTTGAACGTGACGGTGGCTATGGCATGGAGCAGACCGCCGATGGCGCCGCCGAGAACCCCGATCAACAGACCGATCCAGGCGCCGTAGGTGATTGAGCCCCACGCTCCGAACCACATGCCGAGAATCAGCATGCCTTCGAGGCCGATGTTCACGACACCAGCGCGCTCGCTGTAGAGGCCGCCGAGGCCAGCCAGGAAGATCGGTACGGCCCACCGCAGCATCTCTCGTGAGGTGGCGACCTGGGTCAGTCGTTCGGTGTCGCTGATGCTCTGGACGATCGTGAGGAGCAAAACGCCGAGGAAGGCGTACATCGCCCACCGGAACCATGCCGGCGAGGTGCGGAGACGTTCGAGAGCGTTCATGCTGACGCTCCCACGGTCTCGGTGGAGGCCGAGGCATCGGCGGCGAGCGCTTCGGCAGCCGTTCGGGCTTCGTCACGTTCCTTGACTCGGCTGGCGACGCCGTAGGCGACGACAGCGGTCAGCAAGACGATGCCCTGCATGATCGTGGCGATCTCACGGCTGGCGACGCCGGTCGTGTCGAGCACGCCGGAGGAAACGTCGAGGAAGGCGAACAGCAGAGCGGAGAAGACCATGCCGCCCGGATGGTTACGACCGAGCAGCGCAACGGCGATACCGGCGAAGCCGAGTCCCTGGATCGGGTCAGGCGGGAACTTGCCGCGGTCGGCGAGTTCGACGACGCCGATCAGTCCGGCGACGGCGCCGGACAGCATCATGGCGGCGACGACCATCCGCTTGGGCGGGACGCCGCCAGCGCGAGCTGCGAACGGGTTGATGCCACTGGCCCGCAGATCGAAACCGAAGCGGGTCCGGTTGAGGAGCACGTGGTAGCCGATGCCGACGAGCACGGCGATGAGCAACATGCCGGTGAGTTCCTTGCCCTGGCCGACTTCGCGGGTGAAGATTTCAAGCAGCCCGTTGATGGTGGGCATCAGACCCGAGTCATCGATCGGGTTCGTGCCGAGATCGCTCGAGCTGAACTGCTCGGGGAGCGGGGCTTGCCATTCACGCTGCAGCCAGGCAATCAGGCCGCCGACGGCGATGGCGTTCAGCATGATCGTCGAGACGACTTCGTTCACGCCACGGGTGGTCTTGAGCACGCCAGCGATACCGGCGTAGAGGGCGCCGGTGATCATGGCGACGATCATGATGATCAGGATGTGCAGCACCGTTGGAAGCGAGATCAGACCGCCGACTTGGGCGGCGACCAAGAAGGCGATGAGGTACTGACCTTCGACGCCGATGTTGAACAGGTTCATCCGGAAGCCGATCGCGGCGGCAACTGCCGACAGATAGAACGGCGTCGCCCGGTTCAAGATGTCGACTTGGGTTTCGAGCTTGCGAGCGTGGCCGAGCATGTCGCCGTACGCCTCGAATGGATCTGAGCCGAAGATCCAGAGGGCGATCGTCGAGATGATCACAGTTAGGACAAAGGCGCCGACAGGCGCAGCCAACGAAAATGCGATGCGGCGCATCAGGCAGCGCTCCCATCGCTGGTCATGTCCTGCAACGCAGCACCAGTCATATAGGCGCCGAGGTCACGCGGCGTGACGTCGTCGGGGGAGAGCCGGGCGACGAGTCGACCTCGGAGCATCACGACGATCGTGTCGGACAGGCCGATGAGCTCGTCGAGGTCGGCGGAGATCAACAGCGTGGCCAAGCCGTCGGCTCGGGCCTGGCGCATCTGGTCCCACACGGCGGCTTGGGCGCCGACGTCAATGCCTCGCGTCGGATGGGCAGCGACGAGCAGAGATGGATTGGCGGTGAGCTCTCGGCCGATGATCAGCTTCTGCTGGTTGCCGCCAGAGAGAGCATGGGCCGAGACATCGATGTTCGGTGTCCGCACATCGAAGGCTTCGCGGATCGCCTCGGTTTGCTTGCGGGCGCCAGCGCGGTCGATGAACCAGCGGGAGCCGTACGGGGCCTCGGTTTGATGGCCGAGCGCTGCGTTCTCCCAGAGCGGCGACGTGAGCAGCAGACCTTCGTGGTGGCGGTCTTCGGGGACGTAGCCAATGCCGGCCTCTCGGCGAGCGCGGACGTCCCACCGGGTGATGTTCTCGCCGTGCAGCTCGATCGAACCGTTGCGGATGTCGCCGGTGCCGATGATCGCATCGACAAGTTCGCCCTGACCGTTGCCTTCGACGCCGGCGATTCCGAGGATCTCGCCCTTGTGGATCGACAGCGAGACGCCTTCGAGCGCGGCGCGGCCATCGTCGTGCACAGTGAGGTCGCGGATTGCGAGCGCCACCGTGTCGGTGACGGTCGATTCGGCCGTCGCTGGAGTTGGGAGTTCGGAGCCGACCATGAGTTCGGCCAGCTCGTGTGCCGTCACGCCCTCGTTGGGGAGCGAGGCCACGGTCTTGCCGTGGCGCAGCACCGTGATGCTGTCGGCGATCTCGAGGACCTCGTCGAGCTTGTGGTCGATGAACAGGATTGTGGCGCCGTTGGCCCGGAGCTCACGCATGTTCTCGAACAGGGCCTCGACTTCCTGGGGCACGAGCACGGCCGTTGGCTCGTCGAGGATGAGGATCTCGGCGCCCCGGTAGAGCACCTTGATGATCTCGACTCGCTGGCGCTCGCCGACCTCGAGGGTTTCGACCATTTCGTGGACGTCGATCTTGAGGCCGTAGTCGTCGGCGACGGAGCGCAGATGGTCTTCGGCTTCGGTGAAGTTGATACGGCCGCCGCCATGGGTCGGCTCTGCTCCGAGGATGACGTTCTCGAGGACCGTCAACTGGTCGGCAAGCATGAAGTGCTGGTGCACCATGCCGATGCCTTTGTCGATGGCGTCGATCGGTGACGAGAAGCTGACAGCTTCGCCGTTCACCCGCATGGTGCCCTCGTCGGGCGCCTGCATGCCGTAGAGGATCTTCATCAGCGTCGACTTGCCGGCGCCGTTCTCTCCACAGATCGCATGGATCTCGCCACGCTCAACCACCAGGTTGACGTTGTCGTTCGCCACGACGCCTGGAAAGCGCTTCGTGATCCCCTCGAGTTCGATGGCAGGTGCCACCAGATTCCTCCCCTAGCCCGTCGTTCGGAGTTGCCGCAACGAACGAAACCGGACCCTACCTGATGGTCGGGCCCGGTCTCATCGTTGGTCTACGTGGTGTTCAGTCCGTGAGGACGAGCTACTCGCCCGGGACCGTTGGAACCGTGATGTCGCCAGCAACGATGCTGGCCTTGAAGGCCTCGAGCTGGTCGGCGATGTCGTCGACGTAGCCGCCGCTGGTGGAGTAGCCGACGCCGTCGACCGAGAGGTCATAGACGGTGTTGCCGGCGCTGAAGGTGCCGTTCTGCTGGGCCTTGAGGATCTCGAAGACCGCAACGTCGACACGCTTGAGCATCGAGGTCAGCACGTATTCCTGCAGCGACGGATCAACAGAGCCGATCGTCTCGTACTGGTCGGAGTCGACGCCGATGCCCCACACCTTGGAGCCGTTGTCTTCGGAGAAGTCCTTGGCGGCCTGGAACATGCCGTTTCCGGCACCGCCAGCAGCGTGGTAGATGACGTCGGCGCCGTCTTCGTACATGGTGGTCGCGATGACCTGTGCACGGTCGGGCTGGTTGAAGCCGTCGAAGTCAGGAGCTTCGGTGATGTACTCCGAAACGATCTCAATGTCGGGGTTGACAGCCTGTGCGCCGGCGATGAAGCCAGCTTCGAACTTCTCGATGAGACCGAAGCAGCAGACGCCGCCGATGAAGCCGATCTGGCCGGTTTCGGACTTGAGTGCGGCGGCAGCGCCAACGAGGAACGAGCCCTGTTCTTCAGCGAAGGTCAGGCCAGCAGCGTTCGATGCGAGTGGTTCGCCGGTGCCGAAGTCGATCATTGCGTCGTCGATGACGGCGAAGTTGGTATCGGGGTTCTCAGCCGCGACGGCGACTGCGTCGCCGGCGAAGAGGAAGCCCACGCCCACAACGATGTCGTTGCTGTCCGCAGCGAGCTGGAGCAGCTCGGCGCGGTTCGAGCCGTCGTCGTTCGGTGATGCTTCGCCGAAGGGGATGCCCAGCTCAGCGTCGGCACGTTCGAGACCAGCCGCAGCCGAGTCGTTGAACGAAAGGTCGCCTCGGCCACCAATGTCGTAGACGAGGCCGACGCTGGTGTCGCTGTCTGCCATGGCGTCGTCGGCCATCGCATCTTCGTCATCAGCCATGGCGTCTTCGTCGTCCATGGCATCTTCGTCGTCGTCCATGGCGTCGTCGACCGCATCGACGGCGTCGCTTGCAGCATCGCTGGCACTGTCGACAGCGTCGCTCACGCTGTCACTGCCGCATGCCGTTGCAAGCAGAGCAAGAGCTGCGAGCAACGCCAGCAGCAGGCGAAGTGGTTTCTTCATTCTGTTGGGCTCCTTGACCGGTTCCAACGACGCGCATGCGCCGCTGCGGCTCCCCTCCAAGGAAGCCGGTTTTGGCCAACCTACACGCGCGAGATGGAGCTAGCTCACAGGGTGATTCGAGGAGCCAAGATCAAAGATGAACGTTGCCAACACGGCCCACATGGGCCACATCGGCAACGGAAAGGCGACGTTACGCAGATGCGCTGATGGTCGATTCGGAGCGTCCAACCGGTGCGGAAGCGGCGTCTCCGGAAGGAGCGTCAGCGGCGCTGCTGGCGTCGATGTCATCGGACCCATCGAGGGAGCGGAACGGGATCGAGTCGAGTGAGTCGAGCACGCCGACCAGTGCGGCCGGATGTCCGTGGTAATAGCCCTGCTGGAAGCGACAACCGAGCTCGGCGAGTTCGGCCACTTCTTCTGCGGACTCGACGCCCTCGGCGACGACGGTGAGCTTGCGCTTCTTCGCGAACGCCAAGATGGCAGCGACAACGCCACGGCCTTCGGGTTCGTTGACCATCGACACCATGCGGCGGTCGATCTTGATCGTCGACACGGCGAGCTTGAGCAAGTGCGCCAGCGACGAGTAGCCGGTGCCGAAGTCGTCAAGTGCGACCTTGACGCCGAGTTCGTTGAGGCAGCGGATCGACTCGATCACACCACTGACGTCCGCGGCGACGTTCGTTTCGGTGACGTCGATCTGGATGCGGCCAGCCGGCACACCATGGGTCGCGAGCGTCGCCGTAACGAAGTCGGACATGAGCGGGCTCGACATGAACCGGGTTGACACATTGAGCGAGAAGACGACGCCAGGGTCAGAGGCGGCGGCATGTTCGACGGCCTTCGCGATCACCCAGCGGTCGATGTCGACGATGAGTTCGCTTTCTTCAGCGATGGCGATGAACTCGGCTGGGCTGATCAGGCGACCTGACGGGTGCTGCCAGCGAAGGAAGATCTCGACGCCAAGCACTCGACGTTCGAAGATGTCGACAATCGGCTGCGCGAACAGGACGAACTCGTCGTGGGCGATGGCCCGGCGGAGCTGCTGTTCCCATTCACGACGGTTGGCGTCGCGCTGGGCAACTTCGGCGCTGTAGCTGCTGACCGAGTTGGGGTCTTCCTTGGCTTCGGCGAGCGCGTAGTTAGCTCGACGCAGCAGTTCGTAGTGATCGTCAACGAGACCGGTTGACCAGCCAGCGTGTGCCGAGAGGCTGATCGTCGAGCCGTTGCGAAGCTGCACCGGTTCGGCGATCCGATCCAAGATGCGGCGAGCGAGGCCGTCGACGACATCGCCTTGGGACTCGAGCAGCAGGACGAACTCGTCGCCGCTGACGCGAGCAACGGTGTCGTTGGTGCGGATGACTTCGCTTAAGCGCTTCGAGACGGCTTGGAGGACATGGTCGCCCTCTGCGAAGCCGTGGCGCTGGTTGATCTGGGAGAAATCGGCGAGGTCGATGTGGATGACGCTTGCGGAGCGGCCGAGATCGTGCAGGCGGTCGTGTGCGGCGAGCAGGCCTTGGCGGTTTGGCAAACCGGTCACGATGTCGGTGCGAGCGACGTGGGCGACCTGGGCCTGTACGGCACGTTCGCCTGAGACGTCACGCCAGCAGAGCATGGTGACGGGACCGGTCGACGTAATCATCCGAGAGGTCGAGACCTGGGTGAGCGTCAGGGAACCGTCGGCGAGGGTGCGCGAGAAGTCGTGTTCGCCGATCGGAAGTTCCTGCCAACCAGGGATCGCGTCGTCCATGCTTCCGCCGAACAGGTCGAGGGCGACCTGTGCGACCGCGTTCGAAGCAACGATGTTGTCGTCAGCGTCGACGACCACGATCGCGTCAGACACGTTGTCCATGAGCGAGGCCGTGACGGCCTGCGAGTCACGCAGCTGGTCGGTCGTCGTCCGAAGTCCGTCAATCGAACCGCGCAGCGACGGACCGAGTGGGCCGGGCGTTGGCGTGTCGAGGATGGGGGAGTCGAGGGCGCCGGCGGCAATTGCCTCGGACTGTGCCCGCACGACTCGATGCTGTTCCTTGATGTCGTCGAGGACAGCATTGAGCGGACGGAGTTCCTCCATCTCGGCGAGGGGTCCCTCGCCAACGGCGACACCGGTCTCGATGGAACGACCGCGTGCGATCGTGTCCTCAATTGCGGCGGTGACATCCTCGGTCGTACCTGATGTACCGATGAACCCAAGCGTCGCGAGAACTGCGGCTGCGGCTGCAGACAGAATCCCGATCAGCGGCGAACCGTCGATGAACTGCACGACCGCCATACCGGCGAGTGCAAAGGCACCCACGAGCGCGGGCAGCAAGATCACGGTTCGTAGGCGTTGATGCAAAGTAAAAGGGCGAGTCATATCTCCTCCGGCCCGAACGGGCGTAGAGCACCATCGGCCCTTAGGCCCTCGGCGTTACATCTAGGCAATACGACAGGGCGAAATGAGACCCGTGACCCAGAGGGCGCGATAGGTCACCGGGCCCGGGGCGTGGTGCGGAATGCCAACGACCACTCCGACGTTGCGCAGGTACGCTCACCACGATCTTTGAAAAGTGCATCTGACATGTACAGATGTCACTTCTATTCCCGGGGCTGACTGGTTTCGACGCCGAGGACGGAAGCCGACCTGTGCGACCAGAGTGGCCCAGACTCTTTAAACGGGGCACACAAACACAAGGCACCAACACTGATGCCCGTGTTGCTCTCGCCGCCTGATTTCAGGTGACGTAGCGACACACATTGCGACCCCCAAGGGGGTTGGCGGGGCCTGACCACTGCAGCCTGGCAACAGAAGCAGAGGAGGACGGCGAGAAAGACCGCTGACCGCAGGGAAAGACCGCTGGCAGGCCTTCGGGCCAACGGACTCCGCCGTGCAGTAGCCATAACGCTGTCAACGGGGAATGGTCGTATCGCAGCCGGTAACCGCTTGGCGGACGGGGGTTCGATTCCCCCCAGCTCCACCAAACCGTGCAATATCGAACCGCCTAGCGGTTCGCCTTCAGTCCGAATAGTTCCACTAGCTATAGCCGTATCATTACGTCGAGACGTGATGGAAGGTGTCCGGTCATGGGCCAGAGGTCATGCGGGTGTCCCATCTGCGGCGTTCGCAAAGATGAGCTCGCAATTGCGGAGCTTGATGCCGAGGATGCCTTTTGGGGCGAGTATCAGAGCCGCAGGCCGCATCCCACGACGGTCGATGAGCGCGCCGTGAGCGGCCCTCGCCGCGACCTCGATCGCTGATCAACAGTCTGTAAAGCATTTCCGTCATCGGCTTCCAATACCGCTACATGCCGCTCGGTGAAAAGAGCGAATTCACCGCCGATCAGCTTGCTCGTCTCGGTC
>CALDGN010000369.1 GCA_937942965.1 uncultured Acidimicrobiales bacterium
CCGATGGGCCGTGGCACGACGAGCGACATGGGCAACGCAGCCGTCCTCGAGATCGCATCGGGCGATGGCTCGGTCAAGGTCGTCGTGATCTCCCGCAACAACGAGCCATGGGATCCGGGCTGTTTTCGCAGTCTCGGCATCGAGCCGACGCACATGCAGTACCTGATCCTCAAGTCGCGTATCCACTACCGCGCCGGCTTCAGCGAACTGTCCGCTCGTGACATCCCCTGCAACGGCGTTGGGGTCACGAGTAGTGACAACAGCTTGTTCACCTTCGAGCATGTGCGTCGACCGATTCACCCGCTCGACGAGAACGTTTCCGCTACCCCTGAGTATGGACCTGCCCCCGCATGACCGAACACCCGATGACACTGAGCACCACATGACCCAGAGCACCACATGACCCAGCGAAGCCGAGCGTTCATCGCCGGCGCCTACGAACACCCGCTGCGCACGATCCCCGACAAGACGGTGCCGCAGATTCACGCCGAGGTCGCCATTGGGGCACTCGCCGATGCGGGCCTGACGATGGCCGACGTCGACGCGTACTACTCGGCCGGCGATGCACCCGGCTTCGGTGCGCTGTCGATGATTGACTACCTGGGTCTCGACGTCAGCCATGTCGACGACACCGAGACCGGCGGCTCGTCGTACTTGGTGCACGTGCGCCACGCCGCCGAAGCAATCGCCGCAGGCAACATCGACGTCGCGCTCATCACCCTCGCCGGCAACCCTCGCAGCGGGGGAGCAGGACCGGGCGGAAGCGCACGGTTCAGTTCCGCCCCCGAGGCGAGCTTCGAGAACTTCTTCGGCATGGGTGTCATCGGCGGCTACGCCATGGCCGCGCAACGACACATGCACGAGTTCGGGACGACCGGCGCTGATCTCGCAGAGATCAAGGTCGCCGCGTCGACCCACGCCCAGCACAACCCGAATGCGCTCCTCCAAGACGTGGTCACCGTCGAACAGGTGCTCGAGTCACGCATGATCAGCGACCCGCTGCACCTGCTCGATGCCTGTGTCATCACCGACGGCGGCGGAGCACTCGTTGTGGTCAGCGAGGCCGTCGCCAACGATCTGGAACGCCACACGATCCCCGTGCTCGGCACGGGCGAGGCCATCAAGGGCACCAACGCCGGCCGGGTCGATCTGACCCACACGGCCGCAGTGGTGTCCGGACCGGCAGCCTTCGCCGAGGCTGGCGTGACGCCTGCCGACATCGACTACGCCTCGATCTACGACAGCTTCACGATCACTGTGCTCGTGACCCTCGAAGACTTGGGCTTCTGTGAGAAGGGCAAGGGTGGCGAGTTCGTCCGCGACGGAGCGCTCCAAGCGCCGTTCGGGAAACTGCCGTTCAACACTGACGGCGGCGGCTTGTGCAACAACCACCCCGCAAACCGCGGCGGCATGACCAAGGTGATCGAAGCTGTCCGCCAACTGCGGGGCGAGGCCCACCCGGCGGTGCAAGTGCCCGACTGCAAGCTCGCACTGGCGCACGGCACGGGCGGCTCGATGGCCACCCGGGTCGGAAGCTCCACGCTGATCCTCGGCCGGGAGGTCTGACCATGAGTGACACGACCACCACGGCTGCCAGCCAATTGCCAACGGGTGAGCCGAACATCAGCCACGACAACCGTCGCTACTGGGAAGCCACCGCCGAAGGGCGCATCGAGCTGCCTCGCTGCACCGCATGCGATCTGGTCATTTGGTACCCGCGTTCGATCTGCCCCGACTGCCAGAGCATGGACCTGAGCTGGGAGACGATGTCCGGCAACGGCACGGTGTACAGCTACACCATCACCCGAGCGGGCGTCGGCCGGAAGTGGCGCGAACACCTGCCGCTCGTCGTCGCGTACGTGCAACTCGACGAGGGTCCGATCGTGCTGACGAACATTGTCGATACCGATCCGTCGATCATCGAGATCGGCATGGCCGTGACTGCGGTCTTCCACGACACCGGTCATCCGATCAGCGACGAAGACGGCGCACCTAACTCGGCGATCCTGCGGTTCACTTCGGTTTCGTGAGCTCGCCCGCCCATCGTCTGGCGTCGGCGCTGGCCAGCGTAGGAACTCGGATTGCTTTCGGGGTACCGGGTGGCGGCCCGAACCTCGATGTTGTCGGCGCTCTCGAAGCCCAAGGTCTGCAGTTCGTTCTCGCCCATGGTGAGACCGCTGCATGCGTCATGGCGTCAACCTATGGATGGTTGAGCGGTGCGCCTTCGATCGCGGTGGTCACCCGAGGACCTGGCGCGGCCTCGGCGGTGAATGGGGCAGCGCAGGCGACGCTCGATCGTCATCCGCTCTTGTTGGTCAGCGACACGGTCCCGTCGGCATCGCGGTCTCGGGTGCCTCACCAGCGAATTGATCAGCAGGCGATGCTGGCTCCGGTCACCAAGGCGTCGATGGTGCTCGGCGCTCAAACGACGACCGATGAACTCGCCAAGGCGATCGACTTCGCGATGGCCGTCCCAGCCGGTTGCGTGCACCTCGACTACGACACGACCGCCGACGCAGAGCCACAACCCGCTCCGGTCGATGACTGGGTGAGCAGCGAGCTGGACGCTGCAAACTCGTTGTCTGCCGCCAACGCGTTGATGGCAGAGGCCGAACGTCCGGTCATCATCGTTGGCGTCGGAGCAACTCCCGACGCCGCATCGGTGCGCGCAGCAGTCGAACGGTTTGGCGCACCGGCACTCACGACCTATCAAGGCATCGGGATCGTGGATAGCGAGTGCGAGCTAAACGCCGGGCTCTTCACGAATGGAGCGAGCGAACGAGCGCTACTCGACCAAGCCGACCTCATCGTGCTCGTCGGGGTCGACTTCGTCGAGCCGATCCCGGCGCCATGGACCTATGCCGTACCGGTGGTGTCGATCGGCCCGAGACCGGTATCCGACGACTACCTGCCCATCGCTGTTGAGCTCATTGGCGATGTCGGCGCGCTGACTACCAACCTGCTCGTCGGGCCACACACCTGGGATCGCTCGGCGGGCGCTGCGCACTGTCACGCTGTGCGCAGCCAGCTCGCCGAAGCGGACCCACCCGATGTCTTCGGACCCGTCGACCTGGTCCGCTCATGCATTGAAGCCGCGCCGTCCGACGCCACAGTCACCGTCGACGCGGGAGCTCATTTCCTGGCGATCATGCCGTTCTGGCCGGCCCGCGATCCGCAGCGTGTGCTCATTTCGAACGGCCTCGCAACCATGGGGTACGCCGTACCGGCCGCCATCGGTGCGGCGCTGGCACGACCTGCCGAACCGATCGTTGCCCTCACCGGGGACGGCGGCATTGGTATGTGCTTGGCAGAGCTTGAGACGATCGTCCGCCTCGATCTGCCGATCACGGTCGTCGTGTTCAACGACGCAACGCTCAGCCTCATCAAGATCAAGCAACGTGACGACCACGGCGGCCCGTCAGCGGTTGGCTATGTGCCGACGGACTTCGCCGCCGTCGCTCGAGCTATGGGCATGTCCGCCATCGTTGCGACGACATCCGCCGAGGTCGTCGCAGCGCTGGGTGCGTCAGGTGCCGATCCGCTGCTGATCGATGCCCGAATCGATCCCCAGGCGTACCCGGAACTGATCCGTATCACCCGAGGCTGAGCCGTCGCGCTTTTCCGAAGCGAAACGACGCGCCAACATGGGGTAACCAATCACAGGGGGACAGCATGGTTCAGGTTTCACGATTCCTTGACGTATCCGAGGGCTTGCAGGCAAACCAGTTTTCGGTCGGCGATCGAGAACAGATCACGTCGATCAGCGAACTTGACGACACCTACAAGCAGCTCATGGACAAACCGTTCGCATGCGTTATGGCGGTCATGGGTCGCGATGGGCGCCCGAACCTCACACCGATGTGGTTCGACTACGAGGGCGACCAGGTGCTGATCAATGTGGCCGAGCAGCGGAAGAAGACGGACTGGATTCGCGAAAACCCGCAGGTATCGATCCTGATCATGAATCCAGAGAACATGTATCACTGGATGTCCATCAAGGTCACAGTGGAACGCGAGATCAGCGAGGACGACCCGAACGAGGGCGCAAGGGTCACCGAGCAGCTCAATCGGATCTGGCAGAAGTACATCTCGGATGGCGGCGACGAGTACGGCTTGCGCGACCCAAGTATTGAGGAGCGACGCGTGCTGTTCGAGTGTCGCGTCGATCGCATCGCGACCTTCGGCGTACCCGGCTGACTCTCACCGACGAACGACGCGTGCAACCGATCTCGATCCAGGTCGTCGGGGGAAGCCTCGGCGGCCTGACAGCTGCGTGTCTGTTGCGAGACGACGGGCATGATGTCACCGTCTACGAGCGGTCCTCGCGAGAACTCGAAGAACGAGGGGCTGGCATTGGGTTTCTTTCCGCCACTGCGAAATACCTCGTGGATCGCGCCGGACTCGATGTTGGCGAGATCAGTGTTGCGACGGATCACATCCGCTACCTCCACCGCGACGGATCCGTCGCACATGATCAAGCCCACCGCTACTACTTCTCGTCGTGGAACACGGTGTACCGGCGTTTGCTGAACTGCTTCGACGTCGATCGGTACCGGCTGGGACACGAGCTCGTGGACTTCAGTCAGACGGAAGCGTCGGTGACCTCGACGTTTGCCAACGGCGAGCATGCAACGAGCGACCTGCTCGTCGCCGCCGATGGCATTGGTTCAATGACGCGAGCTCGGTTGCAACCCGAAGCGCAGCGTTCGTTCGCCGGCTATGTCGCCTGGCGGGGCATGGTTCCCGAGTCCGAACTTCCCCGTGAGATCGTCGAGCAACTCGGCGATGCCATCACCTACTTCGTGTACGCGAACAGCCACATCCTCGTCTACCCGATCCCGAACATTGCCGGTTCGGTGGATCCCGGCGACCGGCTGATCAACTTCGTCTGGTACCGGAACTATCTCGACGGCGGTGACCTGGATGATCTCCTGACCGACCGCGACGGTGTTCGGCGTGACCTCTCCGTTCCCCCGGGGGCGATGTCGCGCCGGCACGAGGCCGAGGCCCGGGCGACCGCCAATGCTCGGTTGCCCACAGTCATCGCTGCCGTCGTCGAGGCCACCGAAGATCTCTTCATCCAGTCGATTCATGACATCGAGGTAAATGCCATGGCGTTCGGCCGTATCGCTTTGCTGGGTGACGCTGCGTTTTCGGTGCGTCCCCATGCTGCCGCAGGAACTGCCAAGGCCGCCGACGACGGGTGGGCATTGGCTGCTGCCTTACGACGCGAACCGAGTCTCGAAGCTGCGCTCGCAACTTGGGAGACAAGCCAACTGGCGTTAGGACAGTCACTGTTGGCAAGGACCCGCGACGTCGGCGGCCGTTCGCAGGTGACCAGCACTTGGGTGCCGGGCGATCCGGATCTCATCTTCGGCTTGCACCGTCCCGGGGATTGAGCGCGATGTCCGCCGAACTCAACAACAAGCGCATCGCTGCCGAGATGGCATCACTTGCCCGCGAGCTGCTGGCAGCGCTCGACCGCGACCAACGACAGCACGCATTCTTCGCATTCGAAGATGCCGAGCGGCGTCGGTGGTTCTACACACCGACGGATCATGGTGGCCTGTCCATGGCGGACATGGACGTCGCGCAGCATCGGATCCTGTGGCGCCTTTTGGCGTGCGGCTTGTCTGTGGGGGGCTACAACACGACCGCCGTCGTTGTCGGTCAAGAGAACCTGCTTGATCTCGTCGAGGGGTTCGGTGTCGATTGGGGCCGCACGCGCGGGCGCGACCCGCTTGCGTACTGGGTTGCGGTTTTTGGTGAGCCTGGCCAACAGGGTCGCTGGGGGTGGCGCTTCGGTGGTCACCACGTTTCTGTGCACTTCACGGTTGTCGATGGGCGGATCGTGAGTACGACCCCTTGCTTTCTTGGATCGGATCCGGCGAGCGCTCCACTTCTTGGACCACACCTGCATCGTCCTCTCGGCGCCGTTGAAGATCTCGGACGCGAGCTCGCACGGTCACTCGATGAAGAACAAGCGAACGTTGCGCTCGTTTCCGCGGTCGCTCCATCGGACCTCGTTACGTCAAACCGAACGACACTTGCTGATCAAGATGGCGTGCTCGGCTTGCAACACGTGTGGCGTGGTCGCTTCGAAGAAGCCATCGACGCCTTGCTCGGCGACCTGCAAGTCAAGCTCGACGCATCGCTCGGCGTCACGCCGGAGGCGGAAGCGGCGTGGGCGTATACGACTCGACCGAAGGGCATCGCCGCATCAAGGCTGAGGACTGGCCAACGCGAGCTGTTGCGCGAACTGCTTCTTACCTATGTTGGTCGGATTCACGATGATCTCGCCGATGCGCAGATGGCACAAGTCGATGCGGGTTTCGATGAGCTCCACTTTCTGTGGGCCGGAAGCCTGGACCCGATGACGCCGCACTACTACCGGGTCCAAGGCGTCGATCTGCTGGCCGAGTATGACAATGCGGCACGTGGCGGCAACCACGTGCACACCGTTTGGCGAGACCTGACCAGTGACTTTGGTGGTGACCCGCTCGCTTCGCACTACCTCGCTGCCGACTCCCATGGCCACGATGCGATAGGCCATCGCCATGGATAGCCCAATGCCGCTCGGCCATCTCAAGGTCATTGACCTGACCCTCGCTCGGGCTGGTCCGACCGCGGTGCGTCAGTTCGCGGACTGGGGCGCCGACGTGATCCGAGTCGAACCGCCCGCCGGTGACTCGGTGCTCGACGCGCGCCACGGGCCCGACTTCCAGAACCTGCACCGCAACAAGCGGGCGATCACGATCGACCTCAAAACCGACGAAGGGCACGCGCTGTTCCTCGACCTCGTGCGCGATGCCGACGTGCTCATCGAAAACATGCGCAGCGACGTGAAGCACCGGCTCGGCATCGACTTCGAGACGCTGCACGAGATCAACCCGCGCCTGGTCTACGGCTCGCTGTCGGGTTTTGGTCAAGACGGCCCGTACTCGAACCGACCTGGCATGGACCAGGTCACCCAAGGCATGGGTGGCCTCATGTCGATCACCGGCGAGCCAGGCGGTGGGCCGATGCGGGTCGGCGTTCCGATCAGCGACCTGAGCGCCGGCATGTACCTGGCCCTTGGCTGTTGCATTGCGCTCATCGAACGCGAGCAGTCCGGCAAAGGACAATGGGTCACGACCTCGCTGCTCGAGTCGATCATCTCGATGCTCGACTTCCAAGCGGCGCGCTGGACGATGGAGGGAGAGGTGCCGCCGCAGGCAGGCAACGACCATCCGACGCTGATCCCGATGGGCACGTATCCGGCCGCCGACGGCCACATCAACATTTGCGCGCCGGGCAACGACCGCTTCGCTCGGCTGTGCTCGATCATCGAGGCCCCCGAGCTCGTCGACCATCCCGACTATGCGAGTTCTGCGAATCGAAGCCGCAACCGCGTCGCACTCAACGCCGAGATCGCAGCCCGAACGGCCACGAAGCCGATGGCGCATTGGATCCCACTCATCAATGACGCCGGTATGCCGTGCGGGCCGATCAACTCGATCGACGAGACGTTCGCTGATCCGCAAGTCGAACACCTGGCCATGCGGGCAAGCGTCGATCACCCGCAGCTCGGTGCCTTTGACATCGTCCGCAACGCCGTGTCGATGTCGCGCACGCCGCACCGCGTCGAGCGGGCCGCTCCCGACCGTGGCCAAGACACCGACGAGGTCCTCGCCGAGATGGGCCTCACCGTCGACCAGATCGCCGAACTCCGCACCCGCAACATCATCTAAGTCGTCTCAGGAACCAATCATGGAACTCGCACTCGAAACGCCGTACATGCTCGCTCGGATCGAAGACGGCGTGGGCTGGATGACGTTCAACAATCCCGACCGCCGTAACGCGATGAAGATGGAGATGAACCGAGCCATCGTCGAGATCCTCGGCGAGTTCGACCGCAGCGATGACGTGCGCGTCGTCGTCATGCGTGGAGCGGGCGACAAGGCATTCGTGTCCGGCGCGGACATCTCCGAGTTCGAAACCCATCGTTCGACGCCCGAGGGCCGCGCAGAGTTCGACCGCATCTCTGCCGAAGCGAGCCGGGCATTCACCGACTTGTCGAAGCCGCTCATCGCCATGATCCGCGGCTTCTGCATGGGAGGCGGACTCGCGACCGCGCTCCAGGCCGACCTGCGGGTGAGCGCTGACGACGGCCAGTTCGGAATCCCCGCCGCTCGCCTCGGTCTTGGCTACGGCTTCGCGGGCATCGACAAGCTCACCCACATCGTCGGCCCGACGATGGCCGCCGAGATCATGCTGACGGCACGCCGCTTCACGGCGACCGAAGCCCATCACATGGGGCTTATCAACCGGGTCGTCGCTGTCGACGACCTTGAAGCGACTGTCGCCGAACTCGCCAGCACCATCGCGGCCAACGCCCCGCTCACCGTCAAGGCAGCCAAAGCCTGTGTGCGCGAGACCTTCGTCGATCCGGCCCGACGTGACCTCGACCGGCTGGCCGACATGGTCGAGACCTGTTTCCTCAGCCGCGACTACCAAGAGGGCAGAAGTGCCTTCATGGAGAAGCGCCCCGCCGAGTTCGAAGGACGCTAAGGCAGACGCGATGGGCTCCTAGCGGAGATCGGTTCCGGTTGAGTTCGTTGCGTGATCGCGAGCGGTGCGGAACCACTGCGCCGTCGACGGTGCGGTCTCATCGATGGCACGAACGAGATCCTTCATCGTGACCGGACGTGTCTCGCCCGTGTCGATCGAATCGAAGATCGCGTACTCGGTCGCAAGTTCACAGACGAAGACCAGCTCAGCGGCGCTGTAGGTCGGTGTCGCAGCCGCGAGGCCTTCGGTATCGATGCGCCCGATCGGGCGATCCGCAAGCTGCTGGCGGATGATGGCAGCGCGTGCTTCGGCGTCGGGAGACTGCACGAGCAGTTGCGTGCCGAAGCGCCGAGCCTCGATCACGTTGCGATTGAGCAGCCACGGCCGCTGCGTCGAGCCAATGACTGCAATCCGGTCGCCGCAGTCGCGAACCAGTTTGTCCAGACGAGTCATGAACTCGCGCAGGGCCTGCGTCACCAGCGACGCGTGACCACAGAGTGCGTCGAGCCCATCGAGAAACAGCACGCAGGGCGCGTTCGCTTCTGCCTCGGCAAAGATCGCGGCGATCTCGTGGCGGCCCTTGACGAGCCATGTCTCGACCGCTTCCGCGACGTGCACATGCACGACCTGTCGCTCGAGGGTGCCGGCACAGGCATCGGCCATGGTCGCCTTGCCGCACCCTGGAGGGCCCCACAGCAAGAGCCCGCCCAGTTGCGGGGTCGACGGGTTGTCGCAGAATGCGTAGAGGTCGCCTCGGAGTTTGGTCATGCCAACGAGGCGATCCAGGCTCGTCCACGGTTGGCGAATCTCAATCAGGCGTCGCCCTGGCTCAATCGTTGCGTCCCAGCCCTGTGGAGGCCCATGAAAGGTCACGGGCGCGGTGGGGGAGTCGTGTCCGATCGGGGTGCCAGCGTCGTCGCCTTCTCGGAGGTCGTGAATCACTGCGCCGAGTGAGGGCTCGCGCTGCGCCTCAGACAACTCGTCCTGAGTGGAGGATGGCGTCGGGCTTGTGGCTGACGCCGTCGACCCGGACGAATGCTCGTCAGCCGTGGTCGGCTCAGGCGGAGCAATCTCTTCGAGCTCGACCGCTCCGATGACCGCGTCGAGGACTCGTTCGTACCGGCGAGCCAGGTCGCTGTTGCCCATGCGGTCTAGGACACGGGTGGCGAGGCCAAGCAACGCAACATCGTCGGGTGCATAGGCGAGTCCGGCGCGGATGTCGGCGAGCGCCTCGTCGTCGCGCCCGTGTTCGATCAGGAGATCACAAAGATGCACGCGCAGGGTGACGTTCTCGACGTCGTTGGCAAGTGCCTCTCGAAGTGCGGGGAAGTTCGTGTCCATGTCCTCGGTCCCAGGTGTCCCCGCTCCAGTCGGCGATCCAGTGCCGCGGACCACCGAAATGAAACGCGCTGGGCCACGTTTCCCACGCGCGACCTAGTCAGAAGGACCAGGACTTGGCAAGAAAGCCAGGGCTGGCCTCGAATCCGGCTGACAGGACGTCACGCGACGCGATGACATCGACATGGCTGCAACGCCATTCCGAACGACACCCGCGGCGGCGCAGTTCTACACTCCGACACGTGAAGCACAAGACGAAGCAGCACCTTCCCAAAGAACGGCTCACGCACCCCTGGGTCCGCGAAGGTGACGAACTCGTCCCTGCGACGTGGGACGAAGCCCTCGATCGCGTCGCCGCAGGCCTTGGCGCTGCTCGCGACAAGGGCCCTGAGGCCTTCGGTATGTTCAGCTGCTCGAAGTCGACAAACGAGATGAACTATGCCGCCCAACGATTCGCCCGGGTGGTGATGGGGTCGAACAACATCGACTCCTGTAACCGAACTTGACACGCTCCTTCGGTGGTCGGTCTGGCCACAGTGCTCGGAGCAGGCGGCGGCACGTCGTCGTACAAGGAGATCGAGGAGACCGACGTCATCCTCCTGTGGGGCTCAAACGCTCGTGAAGCGCACCCCATCTTCTTCCATCACCTTCTGAAGGGCCTCGACAACGGGGCCACCATGTACTCGGTTGATCCGCGTCGCACCTCGTCGGCACGCTTCGCCGATGTGTGGCTCGGCATCGAGGTCGGCTCCGACGTCGCGCTCGCCAACACGGTCGCCCGCGAGATCATCGCCGCCGATCTGCACAACAAGGACTTCGTCGCCCACTCGACGCAGGGCTTCGAAGAGCTCAAGGCCGCCGTCGAGCCGTACACGCTCGAACGAGGCGCAGAGCTCACCGGCGTGCCCGCCGAAGCGATCCGTGAAATGGCCCACGCCTACGCGACCGCCGAGAAGGCTCAGATCCTGTGGACGCTCGGCATCACCGAGCATCACAACGCCGTCGACAACGTGCTGTCCCTCTGCAACCTGGCGCTGCTCACCGGGCACGTCGGTCGTTGGGGCAGCGGACTCGTCCCGTTGCGCGGCCAGAACAACGTGCAAGGCGGCGGCGACATGGGCGCGTTGCCGAACAAGTTCCCCGGCTTCCAGAACGTCGACGATCCTGCTGCGATCGCCAAGTTCGAAGCGATGTACGCAACCGAGCTCGACGGACGCAAGCTGAACCCCGTCCCTGGGCTGCACTTGACGCTGATGTTCGAGGCCATGGAGACCGGCGACCTGAGCGCTGTCTATGTCATCGGTGAGAATCCTGCCGACTCCGAGGCCGACATCAACCACGCTCGCAAGATGCTGCGCAGCCTCGACTTCTTGGTTGTGCAGGACATCTTCATGACGCGTACCGCTGAGCTCGCCGACGTCGTCTTGCCGGCCTCGATCGCGTGGGCCGAGTCGGATGGCACCTGCACTTCGTCGGAACGACGAGTCCAGCGGATTCGCGCTGCGGTCACGCCACCGGGCGAAGCGCGCGACGACATCGAAATCATCTACGACATCGCCCGCCGCATGGGCGTCGACTGGGGCGCAACCGATCCCGAGCAACTGTGGGACGAGCTCCGCGAACTCTCGCCGATGCATGCCGGCATGTCGTGGGACCGCCTCGAAGCCGAAGGCGGCCTGCAGTGGCCGTGCCCTTCGCTCGATCACCCCGGGTCTCCGTTCCTGCACGGT
>CALDGN010000370.1 GCA_937942965.1 uncultured Acidimicrobiales bacterium
GCTTGGGTTAGCGGATGCGGCGGCGTCCGCTGACGACGAAGCTGCCGCCGAGAGCGAAGAGGCCAACAGCAACCGCAAAGGCTGCTTCGCTGGATGAACCCGTCACGGCAAGTCCGGCCGAGGCGTCGCCGCCACCGGTGCCGCCGGTCTGACCGCCTGCAGCGGGAACCACGGTGCTGGCTTCGCCGGCAGTGGCGATGATGCCGAAGCCAAAGGCGCCGTCGACATCAACGCTCGGTGCGTTGGCGAAGTCGCCAGGCAGCTCGAGTAGCTCGGCCATAGGTTCTTCGGTGAGGGGGGCCGGGGTTGGCTCGGGCGTCGGAGTCGGCTCGGGGACAACGACAGGGTCGACGGCGATGGGCAGCATCACCCGGTTCACGAAGTGGAGCACGCCGTTGCACACGACGATGTCTTGGCCAACGATGGTTGCGTCGGTGATCGCCGGAGCGTTGTCGACGAGCGTGAAGCCGCTCACCGTGAGGGTTCCGCCCTGGAGCGTCGTCAACGTGGTCGCAGCGGTGACCTGGGCTGCGGTCTGGGTGGTGCCCAGCACGTGATACTTGAGGATGGCGTCGAGCGTTGGGATGGGATCGCCACCGCCGAGATCGGTGAGCGCAGCGACGATTGCGGTGAAGGCGCCAGCTTCGTCGGAGCCGTCGTAGCCGAGGTCCTGGGCGAGGGCGACGAATGCGGCGTCGTTCGGTGCGAAGACCGTGAAGCTGCCGTCACCATCGAGAATGCTCGTCAGGCTCGCGGCGTTGAGCGCCTGGGTCAGCAGTTCGAAGTCGGAGGAGGCTCCGGCGACGTCGGCGACAGATTGGGCTCCGGCTGCGCTGCAATCAGCGGCTTGTGCTGATGCAGGGCTCGAGGCCGAGAAACCAGCGATGGTTGCCACAAGGGCGAGAAGGGTTGCGGCGAACGCAACGCGAATCAAACGGTTCATTGTCTACTCCCAAACATGAACGCTGTGAACGCGTCACTTTAGGCAGGCCGAGCGGCCAATGGTGCATCGAATCCCAATCGAGTCGATTGATGCGTACGCAGGATCTCCCACGCTTCTGGGCTGATCTCGGCGAACCCCTCGAATTGTGGGCGAGCGATAAAGAAGCCCTGGACCAAGTCGACGCCAAGCGAGAGCACCGTGAGGAGCTCGGTGCGAGTCTCGATGCCCTCGGCGACGAGCTGACTTCCGAGGGAGCGAGCGATCTGGACGAGCCCGGCAACCGTGTGTTGGCGGCGTTTGTCTCGGTCGATGCCAGTAATGAGGTGGCGATCAACTTTGAGCACATCGGTATGCAGATCGACGACCCGGTTGAGGCCGGAATGACCGGCGCCGACATCGTCCAACGCGACCTTCATGCCGAACGCTCGGTACACATCGATGATGTCGGTCAGGTGCTCGATGTCGGCGATGTCTTCGGTCTCGACAATCTCGAACATCAGGCGGTTGATCGGAAAGCCGGTTTCGTCGGCGACTCGAAGCGTGGTCTGGAGACAGCGTTCGGGCTTGTAGACCGCGTTGGGCATGAAGTTGATGGACAGCAGTGCGTCAAGCTCAAGCTCACTCGCGAGTTGGATCGCCCTGGTCCGACACGCTTGGTCGAAGTGATAGAGGTTCTCGCTCGTCACATGCTCGAAGACCCAGCCGGCGCCCTCGCCTCCGGGGCCGCGCGCAAGCGCTTCTTGGGCGAACACTGCGCCACTGCCGCGTTCAACGATGGGTTGGAACGCCATAGTGAAGTCGAAGCCGAGCTCCTCGCCGTGACGGCATGCCGTGCAGCCGGCGGTCTCGACAGGGATCGATCGAGGCACCCGGATCTATCGGCAGCATCACCCTTTCCCTGAGACCTTCTACGATCCGGGGCGTGTCGGAAGAACTCTGTCCCTGCGGTCGAGCGCGTGCCTACGCAGCCTGTTGCGGCAGCGTGCATGAAAAGGGGGCGGGTATCGGGGTCACCGCCGAGGATCTGATGCGGGCTCGCTACAGCGCCTACGTACTCGGCGACACCGCGTTTCTGCTGTGGTCGTGGCATCCCGACGTGCGTCCGGCGACGGTCAGCTTCGATCCCGATCTGGAGTGGCTGGGCCTCGACGTCGAACGCACCGAAGCCGGTGGCGGTTTCGACACCGAGGGTGTCGTCGAGTTCCGGGCCCGGTTCCGTCGGGGCGACGATCACCTCGAGCTGCACGAGGTGAGCACGTTCACCCGCGTCGACGGCTCGTGGGTCTACGTCGCCGGCGACTAGCCGAGCCTCGGGGCCCAGACCTAGGGGCAGAGTCCGAAGTTGTCGATGCCGACATCGCACTGGGTGATGATCAGCGCATCGATGACGTTGACGCTGCCGTCTTGGTTGACGTCCGCGGCGGTGGCATTGATGTTGGTTACTGGGTCGGGGAGTGGGCAGGTGGCGACATCGGTCCGGTTGTTCACCAGGAACTGCGCGATGGCAAGGGCGTCGACGATGTCGAGTGTGCCGCTGCAGTTGACTTCGCCCAGAGGCTGGACATCGGGTCGAAGCGCATCGAAGTTCTGCACGCCGCCTGCCGTTGTCGGGTTCGGAGCGCCGAAGGTCGAGGCGACGCCGTCGACATAGTCGGTGATGAGATCAGGCGTTGCGGTCGGGTCGACGCCGAGATGCATGACCTCGTTGCCGGAGACGCCGAAGTTTGCGTCGTCCCATGGTTCGGTCTCGCCGGCGATGGGGCCGCGGACCTCGAGTGCCGGATCCCGAATCACGAGGCGCCACTTGGTGTTGTTCGTATCGAAGTCGGTCTGGTTCGCCCACAGCGCGCCCGCTTGGGCCGTGTTGGCCTGCAGGTTGATCGTCCAGTCGCCGTTCGCGGGGTCGTAGCTGAGGTCGTCGGGCACAGACTCGGCGACGGTGATGATCGTGCCGGCGCGCACGTCGGCGAGCAGATCGTCATCGCCCAGTCGAAGTGATGCAGTTTGGCGGACGCTGCCGAAGTCGTTGGTGAAGAGGTCGAAGCGCCAGCTGCGCAGGTCGAGGTGGTCTTCGATGGTGACGACTTCGAACCAGTCGCCGCCGTTGCCAGCGACTCGGCCGAGCGTCGAGTCGTCGCCGTTCAGGTCGAGCAGCGCGCCAGGCAGCACCGCGTTGTATTCGTTCAAGATCACCGAGGCGTTGCCGGTGAAGCTCGGTGTGACATCGATCGTGAACGTCTCGATGTCTTGGCCACCGAGCTCGTTGGTCACCGTCACGGTCACGGCGAGGGTTTGCGCA
>CALDGN010000371.1 GCA_937942965.1 uncultured Acidimicrobiales bacterium
GTGCTTCGGGTGGGTAGTACGAGAAGTTGTCAACGGCGACGACCTGATCGCCAGCACCGACGGCGAACAGCATCTCGGTGCCGGTCGGGTTCAGCGAAACGATGCGCTGCGGACCGTCGGCCATCGCATCGTCAGCCATGGCATCGTCAGCCATGGCGTCGTCAGCCATAGCGTCATCGTCCATCGCATCATCGTCAGCCATCGCATCGTCGCTGTGGTCTTCGTCGTCCATCGCGTCATCGTCAGACATCGCGTCATCGCTGTGGTCTTCGTCGTCAGACATCTCGTCATCAGACATCTCGTCATCAGACATTGCGTCGTCGACGGCGTCGGCTGCGTCAGCGACGGTGTCGGTCGCAGCCGAGATCGGGTCATCGCTACCGCACGCCGCGGTGATGAGAACGAACACTGCCAGGATCAGCAGCAATTGGCGGAACTTCATGGGGGTCTCCGGTCGCCGATCCGCACCAGGAGTTCCGGTCGGACCAGCCCCTTCCTCGAGGGATCGATGGTCTCTATGACGCTCGAGGGACGCGACCGGACTTATCTCTCGACGGCCGAAACCTTCGAGAACATCACCGTTGCGGGACAGCGCCGGATTCACACCGGACTTCGGACCTACGAGCCCCCCGAGACTAACGGGTCGGACCCGACCTCCGTCCGTACGCGAGAAATCCCCTGCCACGAAGACAGGGGATTTTTCACGAGCCCGACGCAGCGTCGGGCGGAATCGGTTCAGCTCGGAACGTTCTCGATGCGCATCACATTGCTGACGAGTGCGCTGTTCGAGTTGCCCAACACGATGGGAACGAGCTCGCCTGGCTTGAGGTAGCCAGCGTCACGGATGCGCGACAGGATCGCCATCACGCGCTTGGTGCCGGTGCCTTCGGCACTTCCGACGAGCGGAACAACACCCCAGCTGAGCGCCAGTTGACGAGCGACTCGCTCGGTTGGCGTCACGGCGATGATCTCGGCCCGAGGCCGGTACCGCGAGATTTCGCGAGCGGTACGGCCCGTGCCAGTGACGGCAACGAGAACGCGGCTGCCGAGCGCTCCGGCGGCCTGGTGGGCAGCACCGCGCATAGCGGCAGCGACTCGACGGGTGTCGGTCTCGTGATCGGTGGACAGCACCGAGGCTTGCTCGATGCGGTCCGCCCAGGCTTCGTGTTCGAAGTTCTGTTCGGCCTCGACGAGGATCTCGGCCATCGTCTCGACGACAAGGACGGGGTCGTGACCAACGGCGGTCTCGCCGGAGAGCATCACGGCAGACGTGCCGTCGAACACGGCGTTGGCCACGTCGGTGACTTCGGCGCGGGTTGGCTGCGGCGCGGTCGTCATCGACTCGAGCATTTGCGTTGCGGTGATGACGGGCTTGCCGGCAGCAACGGTCGCCGCGATGATCTTCTTCTGCAGCGCAGGAAGACCGGGCAGCGAGCACTCGAGGCCGAGGTCGCCACGGGCCACCATCACGGCGTCACTGTGTTCGAGGATCGAATCGAGGTTGTCGATTGCCGCCTGGGTTTCGATCTTGGCGACGAGCATCGGGCCGTGTGGCGGCTTCTCGCTGTGGAGCGCCCGCATGTCACGGCCGGTCTTGACGAATGAGACGGCAACCAGGTCGACATCAGCGGCGACAACGGCATCGAAGTACTTGAGGTCTTCGGACGTCGGCGACGACGTCGTCAAGCGGCTTGATGGAACGTGAACGCCGGGGCGGCCTCGCTGCATGCCGCCACGCTCGACCGTTGCGGTTGCGTACTCAGGGCCAACCTGGGTGACGACGAGCGTTGCCGAACCATCGCCCATGTGAAGGCGGTCGCCGACTTCGAGGCTCTGCGCAATGTCATCGACATTCACATAGATCTCGGTCGAGCTCGACTGTTGCTCACCGGAGCGGATCTGGACCGTGCTGTCGGTGACCAGCTCAACGGGCGTGTCACCGAACGCGGCGCGGACCTTGGGGCCTGCGAGGTCAACGAGGATGCCGACAGGGTCGGAGTGGTTCTCGGAGACCTTGCGAATGGTCTCGACACGTTCGAGGACCCGCTCAACAGGATCATGAGCGGTGCCCAAACGGAACACGTTGACGCCCGCAGTGATCAGGCGATCGAGGACCTCGGGTGAATCGGATGCGGGGCCGATCGTCGCAACGATCTTGGTACGACGGGTCATGCGCCGACCTTGTTGACGGATGCGTCATGGATGGCGGCAACCGTTTCGCCAAGACGAGCTTCGAATGCAGCATGGTCGAGGTCGGCGGTCAACCCGGTCATGAGGACACGGGAGAAGCTGGCGGTCATACCTACAGCATGGCGCAAACGGCGGCTGCTTTCCTCGAGGTCGTAGCCGCCGGACAGTGCGACGACACGGTCGACGCGGGGATGTTCGGTGAAGCGCTGGTACAGGTCGGCCTGCTCAGGCAGGGTCAGCTTGAACATGACCGAGCGCTCGCCCAGGTCATCGAGGTGACGGTGGAGCGAATCTGCGAGCAGGACTTCGGCTTCGGCCTTGTCCGGGGCTTCGATGGATACCTCGGGCTCGAGGATCGGCATCAGACCGGCATCGAGAATGGCGGCACCGACCTCGAACTGCTGAGCGACGATCGCTTCGATGCCTGCGGCGTTGGCCTCGTGGATGACCGAGCGCATCTTGGTGCCGTAGACGCCAGCTGCGTTGGCGCGGTCGAGCAGGTCAAAGAGACCGGGGTTCGGGGCGAGCAGCTGCACGCCGTCGTTGCGTTCCGCGAGACCGGCGTCGCACTTGACGAAGGGGACGATCCCGACTCGTTCCCACAGGTACTGGGCAGTCGGGATCGAATCGACGAGGCGATCCATGGTCTGCTCGAACAGGATTGCGCCGATGATGCGGCCGCCTGCGAACGCATCGCTGGTGATCAGGCGGGTACGCATCGCGTGCACCAGGTCGAACATCTCTTCGGTGTTCGACCATGCGGACTCGTCGACGCCGTAGGCGGCGAGAGCCTTGGGGGTGCTGCCGCCGCTCTGGTCGAGGGCAGCGATGAAGCCTTGGCCGTTGATGACCCGGTCACGTTGTTGGGCGCGGCGTTCTTCGATGGTGGTTTAGGTAGTCATGAGTCCTCGATCAGGGGAAGAAAACGTTGGCGGTTTCCCAGAGCTGTTCTGGGACGTACTTGAGGCCCTCGCCGACGGCGTCGGCGAGAGGGATTGCGGAGATTGTGTTGGCGTTGATGGCAACCATGTGGCCGAACTTGTCGGCATGGGCGGCATCGACAGCGCCGACACCGAAGCGGGAGCACAGCACCCGGTCGAATGCCGTCGGCGTACCGCCACGCTGGATGTGGCCGAGGATCGTCACGCGGGTCTCGAACCCCGTGCGCTGTTCGATCTCGCCCGCAACGATGTGCGAGATACCACCGAGCACCTTGTGGCCGTAGCGGTCGATCGACGGTTCGCTGATGTCGAGCGTGCCGGGGATCGGCTGCGCGCCTTCGGCGACAACGACGATCGAGGCGTATTTGCCTGCGGCGTGGCGCTTGGCCAGTGAGTCGCAGACTTCGGCAATGTCGAATGGCTGCTCGGGGATGAGTGTCATCGTGGCGCCACCGGCAAGACCGGCCCAGGTTGCGATGTGGCCGACGTGGCGACCCATGACCTCGACGACCATGATCCGGTCGTGTGACTCGGCAGTCGTATGGAGGCGATCGATGGCTTCGGTCGCGATCGAGACGGCGGTGTCGAACCCGAAGGTCCGTTCGGTGCCACCGATGTCGTTGTCGATCGTCTTGGGAACGCCGATGACCTTGGCAAAGCCCTGGTCGTGAATCGAGCGGGCGCAGGACAAGGTGCCTTCGCCGCCGATGACGATCAGGCCGTCGAGTTCGCGATCAGCCATGGTTTCGGCGACGCGTTCGCATCCGCCTTCGACCATGTAGGGCGTCTCGCGAGACGTGCCGAGAATCGTTCCGCCGCGAGGCAGCGTGCCGCGCAGGCGCAGGACCGAGAGCTCTTCGCCGCGGTTCTCGATGACACCGCGCCAGCCGTCGTGGAAGCCGAAGACTTCGCCGCCGTAGTCCTTGAGCTCGCGGCGCACCACGGCTCGGATCACGGCATTGAGGCCTGGGCAATCGCCACCACCAGTGAGCACGCCGAGGCGCATCGGGGCGCGCTCGGTTTGCTCAGCAAGTGGTGGCAGGTCAGCGCTCATCAGACCGTGATGCGAGCGACGAGGTCGACGAGACGGTTGGAGTAGCCCCACTCGTTGTCGTACCAGCCGGCGATCTTGACGGTGTTGCCGCCACTTCCACTGTTTGGCATCACCATCGTGAGGCCGCTATCGAAGGTGCACGATGCCGAGGTGCCGACGATGTCGCTCGAGACGAGCGGTGCGGTGCTGTAGTCGAGGACCGGAGCGAGCGGGCCTTCGGTTGCGGCTGCTTCGAAGGCGGCGTTGACGGCTTCGACGGTTGCGGGCTCGCGGACCTGGCCGACGAAGTCAGTGATCGAACCGTTGGGGATTGGCACCCGCATGGCCATGCCGTCGAGCTTGCCGGCGAGGTGCGGCATCACGAGGCTGATGGCACGAGCAGCGCCGGTCGACGTCGGAACGACGTTGACGGCGGCGGCGCGGGCACGGCGCAGGTCACGGTGTGGTGCGTCGACGATTGCCTGGTCGCCGGTGTAGGCGTGGACCGTGGTGATCATGCCGCTCTCGAGGCCGAAGGCATCGTCGAGGACCTTGACCATTGGGGCGAGGCAGTTCGTGGTGCACGAGGCGTTCGAGACGATGAGGTCGGTCTCGGGGTTGTACTGCTCGTCGTTGACGCCGATGACGAACGTTGCGTCGCAGTCGCCAGACGGAGCCGAGATGATGACGCGACGGGCGCCAGCGTCGAGGTGCAGCGAAGCGCCGTCGCGCTTGGTGAACACGCCGGTCGATTCGATGACGACGTCGATGCCGAGTTCGCCCCAGGGCAGGTCGGCGGGATTGCGCTCGCTGAAGACCTGGACCTTTTGGCCGTCGAGTTCGAGGCCGCTGTCGTTGGTTTCGACGGTCCAGCTCGGCGAGCCGTGGACGCTGTCGTAGCGCAGCAGGTGGGCGAGGGTTTCGAGGTCGCCGAGGTCGTTGACGGCAACGACTTCGATGGGCTGGTTGAGCTCACCCGCACGCTGGCGGTCGATGAGCGAGCGGACGAAGTTGCGGCCGATGCGGCCGAATCCATTGATGGCAATACGAACGGTCATGTGTCGTTTTCTCCGGAGCTAGGTGTGGTGGGGAGTGATGCGGATGTCGACGACGTTGGCGACGTTTTCTGCGGGTGTGTTTTCTGGTGTTTGCTGGCTGCGAGCTGCGCTCGAGGATCCCGGCTCAGAGGAGCAGGGACGCTCCGAGTAGTGCAGCTCCGACGAGCCCGGCATCGTTGCCGAGCCCTGCGGTGGCGACGAGGCCACCGTTGCTGGCGTGGCTCACCGAGTACCCGCCCAGGCGCTGCGCCGTTGCAGCTTGGAGGCGAGACTCGAGGTGGGCATTGGCACCCACCCCGCCACTAAAGAGAATGCGGTCGGGCGAGAACGCCCACGTGATCACGGTCGCGAGTTGGGCGAGGTGATCGACGACGATGTCCCAAGCAGGGTGGTCGTCAGCGAGTGATTCGGCTGGCGCCCCAGCGGACTGGTGGATTGCTGGTCCGGAGACGAGTCCTTCGAGGCAGTCGCCGTGGAACGGGCAGACGCCGGCGAAGTCGTGGCCGTCGAAACGCTTGACGGGGATGTGGCCGATTTCGAGATGATCGCGACCCCTGTACACCTGGCCGTTGCGGACGATGCCGACGCCGATGCCGGTTCCGACGGTCACGTACGCCACGGCGTCGTGTCCCTGACCGGCACCGAAGCGCTGCTCGGCGACGGCGGCAGCTTCGACGTCGGTCTGAATGTCGGCTGGCACGCCGAGGCGGTCACGCAATTCGGCGAGGATGGGGGCGCCGGTCCAGCCGGGCTTTGGGGTTGGGGCGACGGAGCCGTAGTCGGCT
>CALDGN010000372.1 GCA_937942965.1 uncultured Acidimicrobiales bacterium
CACGTGAACTGCCGACGAGAACCCTCGCCCGATCTGGAGGCCATCAACGCTGAACGGAATCACGCGGCGACCCCGATCGCCGCCGCGCTTGGCGGTTTCGGAGTGGCCGTCGTGAGCCGCGGAGACCTGCCCACCGGTCGCACGGTGAAGCTTGCGCGCCGCTTCGACCGCAGCAGAGTGAATCGACGGGGTGGTTCGGCTACCGCCTGAGGTTGGGCCCTGGGGTTGGCCAGCACCGCCGACTCCCATGCGAACCTCGACCTCGGTTGCTGCGACACCGAACACGTCGGCCACTGCGCGAGCGAGGATCGTCTTGGAGCCAGTGCCCATGTCCTGGGTCGCATTCGTCACGACGAGCCGGCCGTCTTCAATCGCGACCACCACCTCGGTCTTGGGCTCGAACATGTAGAGCCAGTTCGCGGCCGCGACGCCGACACCTCGGCGATAGCGGCCCGTTTGCGAACCCGTCGCGGGACGGTTGGCCCAGACGTCGAGCTCGCTTGCCCACGCCAGCAGCGCCTGTCGTCGATCGTTGCCATCCCAGCGCTGGCGCAGTGCGATCGGGTCACGCCCGGTCTGATGCGCCGCTTGGTCAACGGCTTGCTCAAGCGCCCACGCGTAGGTCGGTCCGCCGGGTCCACGGAACGGTGTTCCAGGTGGCGCATTCGTGATCACGTCACGATCGTTCGCGATCCGAGGTGACTTGCCGTACACCAGCATGGCGAGCATGCCGTATGCGCCATTGATAGCTGCACCCGCGTGCGCCTTGGCGTCGACGACTACGGCGTCGAGCTTGCCCTTGTCGTCAACAAGCATCGAGATGTCGGTAGAGCTGCCGGGCCGGTTGCCCGTCGCGGTCAGCTCCTCGCGGCGATCCAGCACCACACTCACCGGACGCCCCGATGCGCGACTGAGCTCGCATGCAGCCAGTTGGTCGACCGTCAAGGACAGCTTCGAGCCGAACCCACCTCCGATGAAGTCGGCATGCGCTTCGACCTGCTCCTCGTCGAGCCCGAAGTGTTCGGCGAGCAAGTGGGCGATGTGATGCACGCCCTGCGTGCTGGTCCAGACCATCAGCCGACTCGGGTCGGTCCAGTCAGCGACCGTGCAGTGCGTCTCGAAGCTGGTGTGCAGCTGAGGCGAGGTCCCGACCGTCAGGTCAACGAGCCCCGTCGCACCCTTCGAACGGGCCTTGGCGACGCGGCGTTTGGCGATCCGACCCATGAACGGAAGCGCAAAGGCGGCCCCGCTGCGCTCATTTCCCGACCAACGAGCGGGCGAAATCGGCCCCTCGGCCGCATTGGCCGCGAACTTGCGTGAACCCCGGTTCTCGAATACCGCTGGCGCCCCATCTGCTGATGCAGCGTCGGGGTCCGTGACAAACGGCAGCGGGTCGATGTCCACCTCGAATTCGCGAGCGAGCCGGCGAGCCTCGGCCAGCGAGTCAGCGGCGAGCGCCGCGATCGGCTGGCCCGCCCACCGGACCCGCCGATCCTCATTGAGCAGGTCGACGACTTCACGCTCGCCACCCTGCGCGAACGCGCCGACCTTGCCCGCAGCAATCGGCGACCGAACGATCATACCGTGCAACATGCCATCGAGGGTGAGGTCAGCCGTATAGATGGCCGCGCCCGTGACCTTCGCTTCGGCGTCGACACGAAGCGGCTCCGTCGACGGTTCGTCATGCTCGCCCCGGCACGCTGCAGCAATCGCTCGCTGGATGCCTTCGTAGGCGCCGCATCGACACAGGTGCCCGGCGAGCGCGTCGGAGACGGTGTGCCGGTCGGGTGCGACGTCGCCATGCTCAGCCCGCCACCGATCGACGAAGTCGGCCGCATTCACGACGAAGCCCGGGGTGCAGTAGCCGCACTGCAAACCGTCGTGAGCCATGAAGGCCCGTTGCACCGAATGCAACGACGCTCCCCCGAGACCCTCGACCGTCGTGACGTCCGCATCGCGGAGCGCAGTCGCTGGGGTCAGACAGCTCGCCACCGGCGTGCCGTCGACCTGGATCGTGCACGCTCCACAGACTCCACCCGCGCACACGAGCTTCGTTCCGGTGAGCCCGAGCTGATCTCGGATCACATCGACCGCGGCTTCGTGGCCGTCGATCTCGACCGTCACTTCGTTGCCATTCACGGTGGACTTGATGTTCGCCATCGCCTGCTCCTCTTGCCCAACGCAGGCAGACTACTTCGCGAATCGGAAGATTTCCTCCGTTCATCGGAGGATTTCTTCCGAGCAGCGCGATCGGTATCGTGTTCGAGTGCCTACACCCGACGAGACGACCGACCGCATTCGCTCGGTCGCGCTCCGGTTGTTCTGCGACGTCGGCTACGGCTCCACGACGATCGACGACATCGCCGAAGCCGCCAGCGTTGGCGTCGCGACGATCTATCGCCGGTGGCCAGACAAGGCTGCGCTCGCCAATGACCTCTACAGCGCCTGCCTGGTGCTGATGGGCGACGTCATGTCGACACCACTCACGGGTGCGACGAAGAAGCAGCGCTTCCTCGAACTGTGGCGCGCCATGTGGTTGTGGGTCGAGGCCCATCCCAACGAGTTCACCTTCGTCGAGACCCACATCAACAATGCGTTCCTCAGCGCCGAGAACCGGGCCGCCAAAGCCTCGGCCGACGACGGCTCGCGTGCGCTTCTCGACGACTTTGGGCTCACCGCTCCGTTCGACCTGTGCCAATCCGTGATCCTCGGCACGACCGGCATGTTGGTTCGCAAGAGCGTCGAGATCGACGTCGACGCTGTCGGCGAGCGCCTCTGGGCGACGTTGCGCTAGCAGCCTGACCCAGGCACCCAAACCCAGGGCGTCGACGCAGCGATAGCTTTGGACAATGGACGTAGACGCCGCATTGCAGACCGTTCGGGACTTGAGCGCACAGTTCGCCGAGACCGCGATGGCGAACCTCGACGCACCCATCGACCACCTCGACGGATGGACGGTCCGCGACCTCGTCGGTCACCTGGGCGCGGTCTATGTGTATGCGACCGTCAACGCGCAGGCGGCCTCCACCGACCCGACGCGCCCGGGGCCCGAGGCACAAGCACCCGAAGGTGACGCAGTTACCGACTGGTTCGCCGAACGCTCCAGCACGCTGATCGCCGCGCTCGAGTCCGAACCGCTCGACCAGCAGACCTGGACCCACGCTGGCATGCAGCCCGCAAGCTGGTGGCGTCGTCGGATGGCGCACGAGACGGCCATTCACCTGTGGGACGCACAAGCCGCAGCCGGCTCGGCCCAACCAATCGACGGCGACCTGGCGACCGACGGCATCGACGAGTTCTTCGACGTCTCACGCGACGTCAACGCCGCCCAGTCGCGCCACACCTATCCAGCCGAGTCCCTCCACCTTCACCGTTCCGACGGCGCGGGCGAATGGATGATTCAGCGAGGCGCCAGCGAGACCGCTCTCGCCGTCACGCACGAGCACGGCAAGGGTGACGCCGCTGTCCGCGGCCCAGCCAGCGAACTACTCCTGTGGATCTGGGGCCGACCCGTTTCCGACATCGAGATCTTCGGCGACGAAGCGGTCGCCGCTGCCTGGCAAGCCTTGGCACCCTGATCCATGCCCGCACTCATGGGGCCGGCGATCCTGGTCGTGATCGCGATCATGTTGCTGGTCCTGCTGTGGCGACTCGCCCGCGAAGGCCGCCGCCGCTTTGAGTATTGGAAGGGCGTGCTGGCCGTGTGGAAACGAAACCAGGAACGCGACCGCTAGCTCCGAGACTCGCGATAGATCTCGAGAAACTCGTCGAGGTCGACTCGGGCGATCGCCTCGCCGACGAGTTCCACGGGCAGGTTCTCAAGCTTCGAGAACCGGACACACGATTTACCCATGTCCATCTTCTTGCCGGTGGCCTCGTACTCACTGACAAACCAGTCGTAGAGCTCGGGACGTCCGTACACCGAGGTCAGATAAACGGCCATGTGGTTCTTCTGTGACGCCAACGCCGCGAGCATGAGCGGCTTCTTGTTGTAGGTGTCGGGGAACGTCTCGAGCGGCACCTCATAGGCGATCATTCCCCAACTCATCGTCTCAACGAACCCGTCGGGAAGGTTCTCAAGAATGACGGAACGGATCTCGGCGATCGCGTCTCGGCGATCGTCAGGAAGTTCCGCCAGGTACTGCTCCACCGTTTTCGCTGCGCTCGACGCCATGCACCGAGACTAGAACGCGCACCCTCTCGCTGTCAGCAGACCGCGACTGCCATCGATAGCCGGCGAGCAACTAGCGATGTGTGAACCGGTGTGCAAGCCTCGCGGGTATGCAGCTGAGCAGCACCGATGACCTTCGCACCTTGTATCGCCCCGCCCAAGGCGGCGCCGTCGACAAGGTCATCGACCACATCGACGCACATTGCATCGAGTTCCTGGCCAAGTCGCCGCTGCTTGTGTTGTCGACGGCCGATGCCAACGGCGTGGTCGACGGCTCTCCCAAGGGAGGCGAGCCAGGCTTCGTCGAAGCACTCGACGCGCATCGCATCGCCTGGGCTGACTCGTCGGGCAACAACCGGCTCGACTCGTTCGAGAACATCGTCGACAATCCGAGCGTCGCCGCGCTGTTTCTCATCCCGGGCTTGCCCGAGACGCTGCGCATCAACGGGACTGCAGAACTGTCGACCGACCCGGAGCTCTGCGAACGCTTCACGCTCGGCGGTCGCCCGACCAAGGTCGTGTGTGTCGTCACCGTGGCCGAGGCCTACATCCACTGCGCCAAAGCGCTCCGCCGTTCATCGCTGTGGGACACCGACACCTGGCTCGGCGACGATGAGCTTCCCGACGCGATCTGCATGCTGCGTGACCATGCGGCGATCGATGCCGACGTCGAAGCGGTCCGCACTGGCTACAGCCAAGACGTCGATGCAACGCTGTGGAGCCCTGGCGGCACAACCGGCCCCGCGAGCTAGCAACGCTGCTCGCTAGTTGGCCGGACAGAAGATGTTCGGATTCCCGACCGAGCACTGCGCGATCAACATGGCGTCAATGATCCCGGCGCTGCCGTCACCGTCGACATCGCCTCCAGCCGCGTAAATGTCGCTGACCGGCTCGAACGCATCGCAACCATCCACGTCGATCCGATTGCCCACCTCGAACTGCGCAAGGAAGAGTGCGTCAGCGACGTCGGCAACGTTGTCGCAGTTCACGTCACCCGCGAGCGGCCGGTCGAGCGCCTGGGCGAGCGGCCAAGCTGCGGTTGGCCGAAAGATGGCGATGCGCCGAGCGGAGACACCATTGACGCTGGTGAACTCGCCGGCCACGACCAGGCCTTGCTCGTACATCTCGATGTCACGGACACCCCAAAAGTCGTTCGTCTCGACGATCCACGAAGGCTCAAGACGCCCGGTATCGGCACGGAACGCCACGATGTGTCGGTTGCGATTATCGGCCCAACCTTCGTGGAACCCAGCGAAGACGAAGTCATCGTTCGCGGCGACAGCCTGCATGTCTCCGTCCGAGCGCTGGCTCGCCCATCGAACTCGATCATCGAGTGAATACTTGCCAACGGAGTTGCCCGTTTCGGCCGTGTACACACTCTGGCCGTCGCTCGCGAACTCGGCGTCCCACATGCCCGTGCCGCGAAGCTCATTCGACACGGGATCGAGGCCTGCGACCTTTTCGGCGGTAGCGACGCTCAAGAGTTTGACCTCGGCGGCTCGGTCCTCGGCCCGCTCCGCGGCGAGGACAAGACCACCAGACGCGTCGAGACTTTCGACGAACAGATCGATGTCGGGCCGCCACGAGGTGTCGAGCGCCCCGGTCTCGGGATTGACCCTCAAGACTCGCGTGACCGAGCTGCCGTTGTAAAAGCTCGGGTTGCCTCCCAAGTAAAGCCAGCCGTCGTGATAGACGACGTCGCGGAGCTGCCGATTCGACGCACCCACAAAGCCGGATTTTCGGCCACCGCCGATCGCGTCGAGGGCGACGACATTTTGTGCAGGCGATCCATTGACGTTGTCAAAGTTCCCGACGATCCAGATCGTGTCGTCGACGAACTCGATGCCATACACAGGACCGTCGAACGAATAGGAGCGCCGTACGAGCTCGCCCGTGTTGATGTCAATCACGGCGATCCCAGATGTCGCCATTGGCTGTGCGCCGGGGACATAGTCGCGAGCCGTGGTGAACTCGCCCCCGATCCAGAGTTCGTCGCCGATCAACTCCGACGCCCACACAGGGCCGTCAACGCCCGCACCAACAACAGGAACGCTCTCGTACGGAACCGCTTCTTGCGCTGCGCTTGTCTGCGCCGAACCAACGGCTACGGCGATCGCTCCCACGACAGCCATCACGATGCGAAATCGACCACCCCGACGTGACGTCGTCGATGCGCCCCTGCGCGAAAACCCGAACACCTGAGCAGGATTCCTGCGACCACATGATCATGACGCGCCATAACCATTGATGCCATTTTCGGCACCCGAACAACCAACCCTGGGTTACGACGCCCGGGCTACGAGCGCGCTAGATGTCGGGGCAGAAGATGTTCGGGTTCCCGACCGAGCACTGCGCGATCAACATGGCGTCGATGACGGTCAGGCTGCCGTCTCCGTCGGTGTCGCCCGAGGCGGCATAGATGTCGCTCACCGGGTCGAACCCATCGCAGTCTTCGACGTCGACACGGTTGTTGACCGAGTACTGCACGACATACAACGCGTCGGTGACGTCGACGACCTCGTCGCAGTTGACGTCGCCGGCGACGACTGGGTCAGGCTCGACAGGTGGAAGCGGCTCGGCTGGAACCCACGCACCCGTCGGGCGGAAGAGTGCAACGCGACGAACACTGGCGCCGTTCACGGTCGTGAACTCGCCCGCCGCCACCAGACCCTGGTCGTAGATCGCGATATTGCGAACGCCCCAGTAGCTGTTCGTCTCGACGAACCATGACGATTCGAGTGCGCCCGTTGCGGCATCGAAGGCGACCATGTGTCGCTCCTCGTTGCCGTCCCAGCCTTCGTGGAAGCCGGCGAAGACGAAGTCGTCGGTTGCCGCGACCGTCTGCATGTCGCCGTCGGCGCGTTCGGTCACCCAGACAAGCTGGTCGGCGATGGTGTAGTTGGCGATCGAGTTACCCGTCTCAGCCAGGTAGACGTTGCCGCCGTCGCTTGAGAAGGCTGCGTCCCACATGCCACTGGTGGGCTTCGATGCTGCATCGAGCCCATCGACCTTGAGTGCAGTGATCGTGCTCAACAGCTTGGTCTCGCTCTTCAGGTCCACGGCTCGCTCGGCAACGGCAACCAGGTCGCCGTACGCGTCGAGGGCTTCGACGAAGCGACTGACCGACGGATTCCATGACGTATCAAGCGCTCCCGTCACAGGATCAACCCGCAGGACCTTTGCAACCGAGCTGCCGTTATAGATGCTCGGGTTGCCGCCCAAGTACAGCCAGCCGTCGTGATAGAGGACATCACGAAGCTGCGAGTTCGAGGCGGCGACGAACTCAGGCAGTCGCTCGCCAGTACGAGCGTCGAGGGCAACGATGTGTTGGACGGGCGATCCGTCGAAGCTCCAGAACTCGCCGACGACCCACACGGTGTCACCGTGGAACTCGAGGCCGAGCACTTCTCCGGGGATGTCGAACGTGCGGGGCAAGAGTTCGCCAGTGTTGATGTCGATCGCTGCGAGCCCGACGGTTGCTACATCGGGTGAACCTGGGGCCAGA
>CALDGN010000373.1 GCA_937942965.1 uncultured Acidimicrobiales bacterium
GAGCGAACCTCGGTTCCTCGACAGCTACATGCCGTACCTGCTGCGTCGTGCGGATCAGACGCTGTCGTCTCGCTTCTACGCGGTGCTCAATGACCGAGGGGTCGCCCGCTCGGAATGGCGCGTCTTGGCCGTGCTCGAAGAGCTCGGCCCGCTCACGGTGCTCGACCTGACCGAGGCAGCACTAAGCCCGCAGCCGACCGTGACCCACGCGGTTCGGCGCCTGGAGGAACGTGGCCTGGTGTCGCGCACCCACGGTGCCGTTGACCGGCGCCAGCGCATCGTCGCCGTCACGCCCGCAGGCTCGGCGCTGACCCGTGGCCTGTTTGCCGAAGCTGCGCAGCTCGAGGTCGAGGCACTTGCCGGCTTCGAGCACGGCGACGAACTGATGGCGCTCCTGCGAGCATTCACCGCATCGATCGAAGCCACGCTCGACCCCGTCCGCAACGAGGAATCCCATGACTGACGCTCCCGTCGAATATGACCCGCCGAGTGCGCTTGCTCGGCGCCCGTTCAATCTGCAGGCCTGGATCGACGATCACCGTGACGAGCTGACCCCGCCGGTCGCCAACAAGCAGGTGTGGCGCGAAGCCGACATGATCATCATGATGGTCGGCGGCGGCAACGAGCGGAACGACTTCCACGACGACCCTCGCGAAGAGTTCTTCTACCAACTCAAAGGCGACATGGTCCTGTGGCTGTGGCCCGAGGCGGGCGAGAAGCCGTTCCCGATGCCGATCCGCGAGGGCGAGATCTACCTGCTGCCACCGAACCTGCGCCACTCGCCGCAACGACCCGACCCAGACTCGATCGGCCTTGTCGTCGAATACCAGCGGCCCATCGGCGAGCTCGATGGCTTCGAGTGGGCATGCTTCAACTGCTCGCACCTCGTGCACCGGGTCGAGCTGCAAGTGCAGGCGATCGACAAAGACCTGCCGCCGCTGTTCGCCGCCTTCAATGAAGACGAAGACGCCCGCGTCTGTCCGAACTGCAGCGTCGTGCACCCCGGCACGGGAGCCCGCCTGTGAGCGACGGCCCAACCATCGCCGGCATGACCGCCGCCGAACTTGACGCCGCTGATCCGCTCGCAGCGTTCCGTGACGAGTTCGAGATTCCCGACGGCATCTACCTGGTCGGCAACTCGCTCGGCGCACTCCCGAAGCTCGCCCGCGAGTACGTGAACACCGAACTCGATCGCTGGGCGACGCTCGGCGTCGAAGGCCACTTCACCGGCCGCCTCGGCTGGAAGGACTACCACGAGCTCGTCGCCGACCAGCTCGCCGCGATCGTCGGCGGTCACCGCGACGAGGTCGTCGCTATGAACGCGCTGACCGTCAACCTGCACGTGCTGATGGTCAGCTTCTACCGACCCACCCCGCAGCGGCACAAGATCCTGATCGAAGCGCACGCGTTCCCATCGGATCACTTCGCGGCCGAGTCCCAGATCCGCCAGCGTGGCTTCGATCCAGCCGACTCGCTCATCACGATCGAACCGCGTGCGGGCGAAGAGACGCTCGTCGCCGAGGACATCCTGGCCGCCATTGCCGAGCACGGAGACGAACTCGCGCTCGTCATGTTGCCTGGCGTCCACTACTACACCGGCCAGGTCATGCCGATGGCCGACATCGTCGCCGCTGGCCATGCCGTCGGCGCTCAGGTTGGTTTCGACCTCGCCCACGCCGTCGGCAACATCGAGCTGGCGCTGCACGACTGGGACGTCGACTTCGCCGCCTGGTGCTCCTACAAATACCTCAACAGCGGTCCCGGCGGCGTCGCCGGTGCGTTCGTCCACCAGCGTCATATCAACGACCAGTCGTTGCCGAAGTTCCTCGGCTGGTGGGGCACGAACCCGGCGACCCGATTCGAGATGGCGACCGAGTTCGATCCCATTCCGACGGTCGACTCATGGCAGTTGTCCAACGCGCCGATCCTGCCGATGGCCGCGCTGCGAGCATCGCTCGACATCATCGAGCGAGCGGGTGGCATGCCCGCCTTGCGAGCCAAGTCCGAGAAGCAGATCGAGTTCTTCGACCGTCGCCTCGAAGAGACGCTGGCCGGGCGGGTTGAGAACATCACGCCACGGGCACTGCACGAACGCGGCTGCCAGTACGCCCTTCAGGTTCTTGCAGGGGAGGGGAAGCACGTGTTCGAAGCGCTCGAGGAAGCCCGGGTGCTGTGCGACTGGCGTGAACCCGACGTGATCCGGGCCGCCCCGGTGCCGCTGTACAACTCGTTCGCCGACATCGATCGCTTCGTCGACATTCTCGACGGGATCGTCGCATGACCGGTCGAATGGTCGTCGTTGGTGCCGGCCAGGCGGGTGCGCTGCTGGCGATCTATCTCGCTCGCCAGGGTCACGACGTGACCGTGTTCGAGAGCCGCCCCGATCTGCGGACCACCGACATCGATGCCGGTCGCTCGATCAACCTCGCGCTCGCGACCAGGGGCATCGTGCCGCTCATCGACGTCGGCGTGATTGACCAGGTCGATGCCATCACGATTCCGATGCGCGGCCGCATGGTGCACGCCACCGGTGACCCGACTCCCGATCTCCTCCCGTATGGCTCCAAGACCCACGAAGTCATCCACTCGGTGTCACGGACCGATCTCAACGCGATCCTGCTCGACGCGGCCGAAGCGACCGGCCGGGTCACGATCGAGTTCGATCGCCGACTCGAGTCTGTCGACTTCGACGCATCACTCCTGCACTTCACCGACGGACCGAGCGAACCGTTCGGCACGGTCTTTGGCGCCGACGGCGCGGGCTCACGTGTCCGCAAGGCGATCGCCGAAGCCGGTTCCGGCAGCTACGAGACCGAGTGGCTCGATCACTCCTACAAGGAACTCACGCTGCGACCGGCCGCTGACGGCGACTTCAAGATCGATCCCAACGCACTGCACATCTGGCCACGCGGCGAGTTCATGCTCATTGCGCTGGCGAACCCCGAGCGCGACTTCACCGTCACGCTGTTTGCTCCGACGGCGACCTTTGACACGCTGACGACGTCCGACGAGGTCGCTGCGTTCTTCGCTGCCGAGTTCGGCGACTTCGCCGACCTGGTTCCCGATCTCACCGAGCAGTTCTTCGACAACCCGACCGGGCGCCTCGGCACGCTGTGGGCCGAGGGCTGGCATCACGGCGACCAAGCTGTCA
>CALDGN010000374.1 GCA_937942965.1 uncultured Acidimicrobiales bacterium
ATGCGACGTCGATCGTCGGTGGCTACGACGTTGGCCATGTCACGATCGAGTCCTTCGACACGTCGCAGCCGAACCTCACCCTCGACGTGAAGAACGAGTTTCTCGTGGCCCGAATCGGGACCGAGGTCGTGGCGTCAGTGCCTGACCTCATCACGGTTGTCGACGATGAGACGACCGAACCGATCAATGCTGAGCGACTGCGTTACGGCCAGCGGGTCAGCGTGCTGGGCACCGGCTGTCCACCGATGCTGCGCACACCTGAGGCGCTAGCGGTCGTGGAACCACGGGCGTTCGGATTCGACTTCGATTTCGTACCGATCGAGCAGCTACACCCGCACCTGGCTTAGGCGCCGAGGTAGATCTGGGTGAGTGGATCAGCCAGTGGGCAGGTCGTCGTGGCCGTGCGGTTGCCGACGGAGTACTGAGCGATCAGGAGTGCGTCAACGATCGAAGCGGACCCGTCACAGTTCACATCGATGGTCGGCTCGAGAATCTGGGTGAGTGGGTCACCCAGCGGGCACGAGTTGACGCCGGTGCGGTTGCCGACCGAGAACTGAGCGATCAGGAGAGCATCGACGACGCTGACCGTGTTGTCGCAGTTCACATCGCCGTGCGTCACCGTAGAGACGACACCAGGCACCTCATCGGGGGTGATGTCGGCTGCGTTGCCATCAACAGCGATCACGGTGGAGATCGTCAGGCTGGCCTCGCCAGCAGGAAGTCCCGTGTTTTCGAACGTGACGCTGATCAGGTCCGTTGCCTCAGTCCACCCCTGTGGATCAATCGCCGTGTAGAGCACGGAACCAGGCGTATCGACGTTGCACGAGGCGACCGGAGCGATCGCGGTGCACGACAGTGCGGTCAGCTCGCCGGCGTCGTAGTTGATCGCGCCCTCAAGCGCAGCCGCAGCAGACGCGCCGGGGCTGACCACCAAGGTCACGTCACCGGTTTGGCCGTCGAGGATGACCGCAGACGTCAAGCTCAGCTCGAAGTCGCCACCTTGGGCATCGGCCTGAGGCATCAGCCCTGCAGACCAACCGCTGGCAACCAGCAGGAGGCCAAGAACTGCGGCGATCAGAACGGAACGAGAGGCATGCGTGCGAGAGATCACACGAGCACACTAACGAATCTGGCGGCCAGATCACATGAGTCAGACCACCTACGCCGGTAGGCCGTGCCGCTACTCGAGCAGGCCGGTGATCGCGTCGGCGATTTCGGCGCGGCACGAGGCGGGAGAGATCAGCGTGCCGACGGCGCCGATGCTGGTATGGATCTGGCCGCGCTGTGGAAGATGCGTTGCCGGACTTCCCGCGGCTTGGAGCGCCTCGACGTAGGCAGCACCCTCGTCGCGGAGTGGATCGAATTGGGCCGTTGCGACGACAGTTGGCGCAAGCCCCGTCAAGTCGCCTCGGATCGGTGATGCCCGGGGGTCCGAGCGCTGATCTTCGGGGCAATAGTGATCCCAGAACCACGTCATCAGCGATGTTGTGAGCACGTAGCCGTCGCCGTTGTCGATGTACGACGCCCGGGTCATGTCACAGTCCGTCACCGGCGTGATGAGGACCTGGCCAGCGAGCGCCGGTCCGCCTTCGTCACGGGCGCGATGTGAAACGACGGCCGCCAGGTTCGCACCCGCTGACCAACCTGCGAGCACGGTCTCGTTGGTCGCCCCAAGCTCGCCACGATTCGCATCGACCCATTGCAGCGCTGCCCATGCATCGTCGACTGGAGCGGGGAACGGATGGTCCGGTGCATGGCGGTAGTCGCACGAGATCACCATGGCCCCCGTGCGCACACAAAGATCACGGCACAGCCCGTCGTTCGAGGTGTAGGAACCAATGACCCAGCCGCCGCCGTGCCAGTAAACGATGACCGGGTGCGGGCCCTCTCCCTCGGGGCGGTATAGCCGATAGTCGAGGTCGTTCCCGTCGGCACCGGGGAAGGTGCCGTCGATGACCTCGCCGACCTCTGGGCCGGGCGGCGCTGCAGCAGCACCAGTTGCCGCGAACTCGCGAGCTTCGTCAGGCGACATCGACTCCAGCGCCGGAATGTCCATCTCGGCCATCGCCTGCAACATCATCGAGACGTCGAGTTGCAGCTCACGGATCAGACCGTCGGCGCATCGGTCCCCCGCCGATCCGCTGCGTTCGAAGCCGAGCCAGTCCTGGGCGACCACGTCGTCGCAGACGGCCCGATAGTTGCCGACCCCACCGACGTACGGCAGGAACACCCGCGGCTTGCCGGGCACGTTGGCGCCCATGTACCACGAGTCGGTTTGCTCGAACATCGTGATGCTGGCGCAGTCGGCGACATGGACCTGCCAGCCCGCCTCGGCGGTCTCGGTCGGTTCGAGCGTGTCGGTTCCTTCGTCACGCATCGCGGCGATGCAGTCAGTGACCCACTCGACGTGCTGCTCGATCGACACCGCCATGTTCGACAGCACCGACGGGCTCTGCGGGCCCGTGATCATGAACAGGTTCGGGAAACCTCGGGTCATCAGGCCGAGATAGGTCTGAGGTCCGGCCTCCCACTTCTGCTTGAGCGATTGCCCGTCACGGCCCTCGATGTCGACGCTGACGATTGCGCCGGTCATGGCGTCGAAGCCGGTCGCATAGACAATGGCGTCGAACTCGCGAGTCGCATCAGTGTTCTCGATGCCGGTCTCGCTGATGGCCACGAACGGGTTCTTGCGCAGGTCGACGAGCTCAACGTGATCCCGGTTGAAGGTCTCGTAGTAGTTCGTGTCAAGGCACAGCCGCTTGGTGAAGATCGGATAGTCCTTGGGCACGAGCGTCTCTGCGAGCTCGGGGTCGTCGACCTTGGCCCGGACCTTGTTGCGGACGAACTCGGCAGCGCCGTCGTTGGCGATCGGGTTGACGCCGAGATCGGCAATCCGTGACCCGTAGCCCAAGATGCCTTCGGGGTAGCCGGCCTCGAGGCGCTCGATGCGTTCCTCTTCGGTCAGCATCCACCAGGCCTCGTTGACCTGCGGGAAGGGCACCCCGGCCCGCGACAGGCGGGCCTCGTTGCGGTACTCGCGGTAGCGGCCCTTGATGTCGTCGACCTTCGCCGGATCGAGCGGACCGTTGCCTGCCGGAAGCGAGTAGTTCGGGGTGCGCTGGTAGATCGTGATCTGGCTCGCCTGCTCGGCGATCAGCGGGATCGACTGAATCGCCGAAGAACCGGTGCCGATCACAGCCACTCGCTTGCCGGTGAAGTCGACGCCTTCGTGGGGCCAACGTCCGGTCACATAGCTCGGGCCTGCGAACGAGTCAGCGCCCGGGATGTCGACGTCCTTGGGCACGGACAAACAACCCGTCGCCATGATGTACCACTGCGCGTCGTAGACGTCGCCGGCTTCGGTCGTGACCGACCATCGGCCAGTGTCTTCGTTCCAGACGCCCGCGTCGACTCTGGTCTCGAACCGGATGTCGCGTCGCAAGTCGTGCCGCTCGGCGACGTGCTGGAGGTAGCGCAGGATCTCGGGCTGGGTGGCGTAGCGCTCGGACCACTCCCATTCCTGTTCGAGTTCGGGATCGAAGCTGTAGCTGTAGTCGACCGACTCGATGTCGCAGCGCGCGCCTGGGTAGCGGTTCCAGTACCAGGTGCCGCCGACGTCATCTCCAGCTTCGAGGGCGACGGCATTGATGCCCATCTCACGGCACCGGTGCAGCAGGTACAGGCCGGCCATGCCGGCCCCGACGACGACGGCATCGACCGTGTGCGCGGCAGCCGAGGGCGTGGCGACGGAGGTAGTTGCGCTCATCCCCCAAGGCTCACACAGCTGACGCTGCTTCTCAAACCCCGTACTCGTCGAGGGCAGCGGCGATGTCTTCGGGCCGGTCGAGGCTGCGGAAGGAGCGACCGTCTTCGCCCCACGTGATCCAGCGTTCCGACGGCACCTGGACGACCTCAACTCGGTCGAGCAGTGCCCGGAGTCGCCACGCATCACGGTGCTCACGAACGGCAGGGCCGTAGCGGGCGCAGGTCACTTGCGGCATGTCCTGGTCGATGGGCACGACGATGTCGCCGCCCGGTTCGAGCGCCAGGTGCAGCAAGGTTTCGGGACGGACGAACGGCTGGTCTGTGGCAACCAACAGCACATGATGATGCGGCCGGCGATGGAGGAGCGTGAACAACCCGCCGAGCGGCCCGGCCGGCATACCGTCGCCGTCGGGAACAGTTTCGAGACCTGTCCCGCCATCGTCGGGACCGAGCACCACCACTTCGAGGCCGGTCGCCGCTCCCGCCGCAGCGACGCGTTCGATCATCGTGCGACCGGCCACCGGGGTAGTGGCCTTGTCCTGACCCATGCGCGTGCTTTTGCCACCGGTCAGCAGGCCGATGCAGACCCGCCGCCCCTTGGGCGCGTCGAGCTGTGCCTCGTACTGCTCCCGCAGTGAGACGAGGTCAGACATCACTCGCGCCGTTCGTGAATCGTTAGCTCGGTGCGAAGGCTTCGAGGGCGGCGTCGTGAGGTGCGCCCTGGCCTTGGGCCGGGTCGAGTGGGTGGATGCAAACGTGGGTCGCTCCAGCATCGGCGTGGGCTTGCAGCCGGTCTTCGATTTGGTCGACCGTGCCCCACGCAATGATGGCGTCAACCAGACGATCGCTCTGGGTCGAGATGTCTTCGTCGCTGAAGCCCATCCGCTTCCACGCGTTCACATAGCCAGGTGCCCGGCTGTAGAAGCGCAGCACCTTGGCGCCGGTCTCTCGCGCCTGGGTGGCGTCTTCGGTGAGCAAGACCTTTTGCTCGACGTAGAGGCCCGCGTCGGGACCCATGACCTCGCGAGCCATGGCGGTGTGCTCGGGCGTCGTGTTGTACGGATGCGCGCCGGCACTGCGTTCGGCGGCCAGTTCGAGCATCTTCGGGCCAAGCGCAGCGAGCACCACGGGAACCGGTTCCGACGGCGAGACGGCGGTGTACATCGCGCCTTCCATCGCGTCGAGGTAGGTGCGCAGGAACGACAGCGGCTTGCCGTATTCGATGCCGCGGACCTTGTTCACGATCGCCGGGCTGGACACGCCGATGCCGAGGGTCATACGACCGCCGGTCATCTCGGCGATGGTGTTGCCGCCCTGGAGCATGACGCCGGGATGGCGGTGATAAATGTTCGCGATGCCCGTGGCCAGGCCCAGCGTCGAGGTGTTGGCGCCCACGGTCGCGAGCTGGGCGAACGGGTCACGCCCCATCGTCTCGCCGACCCACAGGGTCTCGTAGCCGAGCTCCTCGACTCGTTGGCCAAAGGCCACCACATCGGTTCCGCTAAGGCCTTCGGGCGAGAACCAAACGCCCCGGGTGCATGTCGTCATGCGGCGACGTTAGCCCGCTGGCTTGCGGGCAACCCATACCTCTTCGAGGGGCCACTGGCTGGCCCAGCTGCCATCAGCCATGCCATAGAAGCTGGCGGGCGTGTCGGCTGGCGCGTACAACTCGTGCAGCGCTTCGATGGCGAGCCCAGCGCCGGTGAGGATCTTGATCATCTCGCCATGGCTGACGTGGAACTCGATGTTGTTGGTGTCGAGCCACTCGAACGTGTGCATGTCCCGTTGAGGTCGGAGCATGTGGGGGCCAGCGAGTTCTTCTTCGAACTCGGGCGCGCACAGCATCATCTGGACCGAGTTGCCGAGGAACCAGACGAGCCCGCCCGGACGCAGCACGCGGGCGGCCTCGGGGATCCACACCCTCGGGTCGCACCAGATTGCAGCGCCGTACTCGTTGATCGCCACGTCGAACGACTCGTCGGCGAACGGCAGGTAGTGGCCGTCGCCTTGGATGAGCGGAAGCGATATGCCCTTGGTCGCGGAGCGCTCGACGGCAGTCGCAAGCTGCGCGGGCGAATTGTCGAGACCGATCGTCAGCCGAGCTCCGCGGAGCTGCGCCCAGTACGACACGTAGCCGGTGCCACATCCGATTTCGAGCACGTCTTTGTCGGCGACGTCGGGAAAGATGTCGCCTGCATCGGCATCGCTGATGGCGAGGATGCCCCAGTCG
>CALDGN010000375.1 GCA_937942965.1 uncultured Acidimicrobiales bacterium
GGCGCGTTCCCAGCGTGCGATCGCGTCGAGCAGTTCGCGCCACCGGCCGGGCGACTCGTCGCTCTGCTGCACGGTGAAGCTCATCTGGCGACCGACGAACAGGGCGATCGATTCAAGCAATGCGAGCTCCGACGCGACGAGCTCGTCGTCGGTCGTCTGGTAGGCGTCGCTGATCAGCTGGATCACGCCCGTTCCCGCCCGTTGCAGCGCAGCCGCAAGCCCGAGGACTTCTTCGGGGCCGGCCTTGAGCGTGCCGATCTGAGCGCCGTCGCTGGTGCGATGCACCCATGTGCGTGACGTCGTGAACCCGAGCGCACCGGCGCGCACGGCCTCTTCGCACATGTTCGACATGGCTTCGATCTGATCGTGGCTCGCCGGCACGGTGTTGTCCGCTCCGTCGGGGCCCATGACATAGGTACGCAGCGCCGCGTGTGGCACCTGTGTGCCGACATCGAGCGTCCAGTTCATCCGATCGAGGACGTCGAGGTAGTCGGGGAAGCTCTCCCAGCCCCAGGTCATGCCTTCGGTGAGTGCGGTGCCAGGGATGTCCTCGACGCCTTCGAGCAGCGAGATCAGCCAGTCGTGGCGTTCGGGCCGGGCTGGGGCGAAGCCGACGCCGCAGTTGCCCATCACGATCGAGGTGACACCGTGGGTTGACGACGGAGCAAGGTCATGGTCCCAGGTTGCCTGGCCGTCGTAGTGGGTGTGGATGTCCACCCAGCCGGGGCTGACGATGCGCCCATCAGCGTCGATTTCGCGGCGACCAGCGGCGTCGACCTTGCCGACCGCGGTGATGTGTTCACCGTCGATCGCGACGTCGGCGCCGAATCGTGGCGCTCCTGTCCCGTCGACCACTACTCCGTTGCGGATGACCAGATCGTGCATTGCACCGCTCCCTGCTTCGCGAGTTGTACCGAATCTACTGGGTTGCTGCGGTCCGGGTTATGTCTGGGGCGCGACCCCGGAGTCGCTCGCCGCCCACCGCTGGAACGCGAACCCGATGAAGCAGTAGATCGAGAAGCCCACGATGAAGGGCGCAATGGCGGTGTCGATGCGTGCGTCGACGAGTGCAGCCAGACCCGACCCGAAGGCGAAACCGCTGAAGTACAGCAGCGACGACACGGTGCCCGCCAGGTCACCCATGGGTTCGAGCGCAAGTGCATACATCGTTGGCGTCGTGAGCGTAATGAACGAGGAACCGGCTGCGACCCAGAGGTACCAGAACCAGAATCCCGGCGCATCGACGAGAACGACGACGACGAGCCCGACGATGCCCACGGCGACAGCAACAGCCGCAGTGCTCAGCGAGGTCCGCCGTGCCCCCAGGCGCTTGATGATCTGGTTGTTCGCCAGCAGCAACGGAATGGTCCAGACACCAATGGCCGCGAAGTAGAACGCAAACGCGTCTTCTCGGCCGTAGACGCGATCGAAAACGGGTTGTGCGCTTCCGAGGAAGATGAAGAACGCTCCGGACCAGAACACGTTGGCGAGGAGATAGCCGAGCGTGGAGCGGGTGCGAACGATGACGCCGAGCGCTTCGACGAGCTTGCTGAAGTCTGCGGGGCGACGGCGTTCCTTGGGCAGCGTTTCGCCGAACCACACGGTGGCCAGCGCAGCCAGGACACCGAGCCCCGTGCAGAACCAGAAGACAATCGGCCAGTCCCCGAACGACAGCAACCCTTGTCCGATGAGCGGTGTGAAGACGGGGCCGATCAGGAAGACCGCCATCATGATCGTCGTCACCCGCGCCATCGCGTCGCCCGAGTACAGGTCTCGGCTGATGGCGGTCCGAGAACTAGTCGGCGCTGCTGCCCCGAGGCCCCAGACGAATCGCGCCGCGAGAAGGAACCCGTAGCCCGGCGCCAATGCGCTCGCAGCCGCACCGACGATGTACAAAGCCAAGCCGCCGAGCACGACAGGGCGCCGCCCGATCATGTCCGACAAGGGGCCGATCACGAGCTGACCGAACGCGGCACCCAAGAAGTACAGAGTGACGATGAGCGACTCGCGTCCGCCAGCGTCGAGGTCTGCGTCGATCTCGTCGAACGCAGGCAGCGAAATGTCGATGCCCGTCGCCATCATCATGCCGAGGAACGCGAGGTAGGCAATGACGACCCGTTCGGTTCGTCGCGGGTCAGCTACCGGGGCACTCACCCGGCGACGCTACCTGAGCGCCATGGCGGCGGTGTGCGGGTTTCGGTGCTCACTCGCTTGCAGGTGCAGCGAGCTCTCGGAACTTGTCGCTTGCGTCGATGAAAAGTCCCTCGGCCGTCGTGACGATCGTGCCCGAGCTGTCCCGGCATTCGCCAGCGAGAAAGAGCTTCTTGCCCTCGACGCGATCGATCCACGCTTCGAAACGAAGCGGCTCGCCGATGATCGTGCCCGCCTTGTAATTGATGGTGAGATACGCGGTGAACGCCATCGTCTCTTCGAGCAGCAGCAAGAAGCCCAACAGGTCGTCGTAGATCGCAGCGACGAAGCCGCCGTGCGACATGCCTGGCGCTCCCTGATGCGACAGGTCGAGCACGATGTCGGTGACCGCCCGGTCTCCTTCGCGATAGACGCGCATCGGCAACCCGTACGCATGACCGCGTCCGCTGAACGGACGGTCCGGTGAGTTGAAGAACTCTTCGCCCTCGTCGGGGACGGGCATGGAGTCGGGCTGATCGAAGCGCGAGTAGTCGGGCACCCGATCGGGAACTGCGCTCAACGCATCGGCCTCGACGCGCAATCGTTCTGCGAGCGCCAACAGGTCCGATGCCGAATGGTCGCCGCGCAGCAGGTCGGTGGCGATCCGTCGCGTCTGATCCGTCACCGCGACACGAGCGTCTTCTTCTGGTGTGTAGTCCCGTCCGAGCACGGCGGGCACCGTACCGGCAACCGGGTCGGCGAACTAAGTTGCCGACATGCAGGAAGCCCACTTCGACTTGACCACCGCTGACGGCGACATGCCGACCTGGACGTTCCACCCCGACGAGGGCACGCACCCGGTCGTGCTCTTCTTGATGGATGCGCCGGGCATGCGCCAAGAGATCCGCACGATGGCGAGCCGTCTGGCCACTGCTGGCTACTACGTGATGACGAGCCAGCTGTACTACCGACAGGTGCGTGAGTTCAACGTGTTCGAAACCGGCGATCGCGACCGCATGTTCGAGCTCATGAATGGCTTGAGCAATGACATGGTCGACGCTGACAACGGTGCGCTGCTCGACTACGCCCGCAACGATCCCGCCGCCGATGCCAGCAAGGTCGGTGTCGTGGGCTACTGCATGAGCGGCCCGTTCGCCGTCACGACAGCGGCCACACACAACGACTGTGTGCGCGCCGCTGCATCGTTCCATGGCGTGCGCCTCGTCACGGACCAAGACGACTCGCCGCACCTGGCCGTCGAGCGGGTTGACGGCGAGGTCTACATCGGCGCCGCCGAGACCGACGACTGGGCGCCGCCAGAGATCATCGACGGGTTCGCCGCAGCGCTCGAAGCGTCGCCTGCAAGCGGCCAGTGCGAGTGGTACCCGGGCACCGAACACGGCTTCGCGTATGCCGAACGTCCGCAGTACGACCAGGCGGCATCTGAGCGCCACTGGG
>CALDGN010000376.1 GCA_937942965.1 uncultured Acidimicrobiales bacterium
ACGTCGCCGTTACGTGCGCGACTACCACGCGGACACGCACCTGATCGGGCGTCAGGCGGCCGAGATGGGCGTACCCAAAGTCGTCCTCACACACTTGATACCGGCGCCGCAGAGCGACGAAGAGAAGCAACGCTTCACCGATGAGGTGCGAGCGGGCGGCTACGAGGGTGAACTCGTCGTCGCCGATGACCTCTACACCTGTGCCGTCGGAACTGGCGGACTACCGCAGGTTGACCATGTCGTGGCTGCCATCGAACAGGGCTGACCCGTCGCGGCTTAGTTCTTGACCCAACCCACCGAGCGCGGGTGGCCTTTGCGCTGCTCATCGGGAGCGCCGATGCCGTGCTTGCCGGCCTGCCAGCCGACCTCGGAGAGGTTCTCGGTTGCCCAGTCGACCGACTCTTGGTCGGTGACGGTCGCGATCGTGTCGTTCCAACGGTTGAGCCAACCAGCGAGACAGTTGACGGCGAGGATCTCGATGATCTGATCCGAGGTCCAGTGCTTGCGCAGCTCCTCGAAGTGCTCAGGCGTCGTCTCGTTTGGTGATTGGGCGGCGGCACGCACCAGATCGAGTGCGGCTCGTTCGGCGTCGTTGAACAGGTCCGAGGTCTCATAGAGCCAGATCGCCTGGATACGTTCGGTCTCGACGCCCATGGCCTGGAGGCCAAAGGCACCGTGAGACTGGCAATGGGTGCAGCCACTCGAGAGGCTGGCCATCGTGAACAGCTCTGACTTGAACTGGCTGGTGACGTTGCGCTCGCTGTACACGAGACTCGCCAGGTCGTTGACCATCTTGCGCATCTCGGGCCAATTGGCAAGTTCGAACTCTTGGCGGTCGTGGTACTCGGCCATGGGTGGCTCCTTCGGTTGGATCAGCGGAGGTGGTCGGGAACGGTGACACCGAGCTCATCGCCGATGTCGTAGTACCGCTTGTTGACGGGAACGCCCACGGCATCGACGACTCGGTTGGTGCCCTCGAAGCCAGCGCAGACGGCGGCGGCGCGGGTGACGGCACCAGGTCCGGCGGCGTCGTGGAGCGCCTGGCGTGCGATCGACAGTTCTTCGAAGTCGAGCATGACGACGGCGTCAACGAAGGCCATCAGCTCGCGGCCGTGGGGCACGAGCGGGTCGATCATCTCACCAGTTACGGCGGTGATGTCGACGGGCAGGTTCTGCTGGTTGGAGCTCTCACGGAGCATCCAGGCATGGCCGAACAGTCAAAAGAAGCACTCGTTGAGCCACGAGGTGCGGCTCGCTACCAGTTCCATCTGCGGCCGAGTCAGCTCCCGGCCGGGTTCGACGCCGTACTTGTGCACGAATTCATCGGTCAGGTACCAGATCTTGCTGATCGCGTCCTTGTAGCCCTTTTCCTTGGGTAGGGCCGATAGGGCCGTGGGTGCAAGGGCGATGCCTACGGTCGGGACCCAGGCGTTGCTCTTTACCGCACCCTCGCCAATGGTCGGCAACGGCTCGCCGGGTCGTGGAGCGGGGAGGGCGTCGAGTTCTACGCCGAGCCCGACGCGGTACGAATCGATCGAGGTGATCAGGGCAACGACGGCGACGAGTTCGACGTAGGCGAGCACGTCGTACCCGTCGGCTTCCCATGCGGCGATGTGTTCGGGGCGCACGCTGATCGCCTCGGTGGCGATCCGGGCCGCGTTGGTCGCGATGGTCGGAGCCAATGCCGGCGTTTCGCTCGCGAGTCCGCGGGCGGCCCGCACATGGGCGGCGATCGCCATTCGTTCAGAACCGGTGAAGTACGAGCCGGGTCCGGCCAGCGCATCGAGGGCGGTGGCGACGCCGGCTTCTGCTTCGAGGTCCGGCGCCGCAAGAGCACTGGAGGGGGCGGTCATGGGGTCTCCTCTGTGGTGGCGTGGGTGTTGGCTTCGCGAGCCGAGTACTTGTCGCGACGGGCGAGCATCTTGAGCGAGAACCCTTCGCCGCGGCCGGGTTCGCTCCATGGGCAGACGCCGATGCAGATGCCGCAGCCGTGGTTCTCGACGAAGTAGGGGATGCACGCGTCGAAGTCGACGTACCACCGTTCGCGACCTCGCACGAGCTGCTTGGTGTCGTTGATCGCATGCGGTGGGCAGTTGGTCGTGCAGACGCTGCAGATGGCGCAGAACTCGTCGACGCCGACGTCTTCGGGCTGGTCGATGACGAGCGGCAGGTCGGTGACGATCGCGCCGAGTCGATACATCGAGCCGAGCTCCTTGGAGATCATCGAGCCGTGCTTGCCGAGCTGACCGAGTCCGGCTTCGACGGCTGCCGGGATCTGAAGGAAGCCGTGGATCGCCGCTTGAGCATCCCAGCCCATCGAACGAATGTGTTGGGCGACCGCAGCCGAGATCCGGTCGGTGGCTCGATACTCGGCCTGGATGGTGAGGGCGGCGTGTTCGCTCGGCGCCTGCAAGGCGGCGTCGCGATCCATTTCGACGCCGAAGCTGATCACGTAGGGATGATCGAGTGGCAGTTCCTCGGTCAACATGTCGTCGGTGAGTGGCGCGATGCCGACCATCACGGCGCCGAGCTCGCGGGTCAGATCCTTGATCGTGTCGGTCATTGCGGCGGGGTCGTCGACCGGGACCTTCGTAGCGGCCTTTTCGCCCGTGAATCGATGCGTTGCGCGCTGGCGCTTCAGCAGTGCGATCCATTCGCGACGAGTCCGGATGCCCTGGAACAGAAACTCGAGCTTGCCCATCGGATGCCCGAACTGCCAGGTGTGGAAGATAGGGCTGGCGGGACGGTGCTCGGCCTCGCCCAGCCCGTTGATGTGGTTCCCCGACACGGGCGGGTTCTGGACCTCGAAGGCGTAGTTCGTCGACGGATACTCGTCGAGCGTCATGAAGTGTGCCTTGCGGTCCTTGCCCGGTCGCGGCGAGAAGTCGGCGGCAGGTTCACCAGGCCCCGGGCTCGGAATCGGAGGCCCGAAGTCGTCGAGAACGATCGCACCGCCGGCTTTCTGTGCTGCGTTGAAGGCGGTGCGCAGTTCGCGCCCTGTCGTCCAGTGGCGTCGCGAGGTCGCAGCGAGTTGGCGCACGCTTCGCAGCTCACGTTGCAATCGGCCCAACATTGGTCCAGTTTGGACCATTCACCGCACGTTGTCCCGGTTCTAGAGTGACCTGGCATGGTCGAATCTCGACATTCCTTCGATCGACCCCCGATCGAAGTTCGCTACGCGCCGCGCGATCATCGGCTCCTCCCGGTCGAGGTTGTTGATCGGGCCGCAGTCGTCGAACGCAATGAGCACGTCGTGCACCGACAGCGCTCAGGGTTCCACCAACTGATCCTGGTCACCCACGGTCGAGGCAGCCATTGGATCGACTTCGACCAGGTCCAGGTGCGAGAACGCACCTTGCTACGCATTCGGCCGGGACAGATCCAACGCTTCGACCTGGAGTCGGCCTTCGACGCCCACATGGTCGTCTGGCCGGTCGAGTCGCACCCCGCCGATCTGGCGCCGCGGCCCTGGTATCCAGGGAGCGCAACGCCGACGCATTGGCAGCTCGATCCTCACCAGTTCGAAATCATCGAGTCGTGCATCGCTGACCTGCGCGCAGAGCAGCGATCGTTCAATGGCTCTGCGCGCCGCATTGCGCTCCTGCAGGTTTTGCTGCGCCTGCTGCTTCTGCGTCTTGCGGTCGAGATCCCCGAGTCCGCACCCGATGAGAGTCAGCTGCCCCGGCCGTTCCTCGAATTTCGAAGGGTGCTTGAGGCCCAGCTCTATGGGCGACCAAGCGTCGCGTCGCTCGCGCAGCAGCTCGGCTACAGCACGCGGACCCTCGATCGGTCCTGCCAGCGGGTGGCGGGGCAGACGGCCAAGCAAGTGCTCGACGATCGTGTCGGTCTCGAAGTGCGACGGCTCCTGACCCACACCACGCGCTCGATCGCCAGCATCGGTGCCGATTTCGGCTTTGAGGATCCATCGAACTTCTCGAAGTTCGTTCGCCGCCACCTCGGGCGTCTTCCGAGTGAAATCCGAGGCGGAAATCACACCGACTAGCGTCGACGTCGATGACCGAATCGCTCACGGACGACGAAGCTCGCGCCCTGCTCGCCGACGAAGCTCGACGGGTTGCGACCCTGTGGCGGGCACTCGATATCGACGGCGACGAGGTGCTGTCGGCCGAGGAAATCGATGGGGCAGCGGCGGCACTGCTGACCCTGGACATCAATGGCGACGGGCAGCTGACGGTCGATGAGATCGGTGGCCCGTTCCGTTGGCCGGGTGGCCAGCGGAGAAGCGCGATCGTCCGGATCCTCGACCTCGATGCTGACGGGATAATCACCGCAGAGGACATCGCGGACGCCCCAAATCGGCTTCGTCGATTGGATCGACACGGTCGAGGACACCTGGTGCCGGCCGACGACCGGCCGCCGTGGAATCCGATTCTTGCGCAGGCCCATCGCGGGCCAGCTGAGACCCTGGCCCACTTCGACACGCTGCGCGAGTACAAAGACCATCCGCACGGACCCGTCATGCCAGGCGCCGACCCGCGACAGGACCCGGGCTATCTGCTGATCTACGAGCACTGCAACGCGATGGACGTGCAGGTCGGACGCGATCTCTGGCTGCAGTCGGTCGACGGTCGGCGGGTGCATCAGTGGCCCGCACGCAATCACGCCAGCGAGACCTCGACCGCGCACCTGCGTGACGACGGTCGCCTCATTCGCACCAGCTGTCCGAGCCTCTGGCTCGACGTGCTCTGTTTCCCTGTTGGTGCCCACGGCATCATCAGCATCGAAGATCCTGATGGCACCGTTGTGTGGGAGTACGAGCTTTTTGAGCCCGGCCGGCGGGTGATGCACCACGCGTTCGAGGCGATGCCAAACGGGAACATCCTGGTCACGGTGTACGAGGGTCGGACCTTCGCCGAGGCCGTCCAATTCGGCTGGCAGGAGCAGTCTCAAGATGTCCTGATGCGACCCCCCGACCTTCAACGTTGGTGGATCGAGACGGTCCTGGAGTTGGAGCCGAATCTGGAAACCGGTGCCACCAGAGTCGTGTGGGAGTGGCGGTCGGCCGACCATCTTGTCCAGGACGTCGACCCGGGCCTACCGCACTTCGGCGAACTCGGTCCCGGCTGTCGTCGCATTGACATCAACTACTCGCGTTATCCGAACTATCGGTTCAACATGGGCCAGATCATGCACGTGAACACGATCAGCTTCGACGAGTCACGCGATCAGATCCTGCTGAGTTCGGCGATGCACGGCGAGGTGTGGGTCATCGACCATTCGACCACCACCGAAGAGGCTGCCGGTGAACGGGGCGACCTGCTCTACCGCTGGGGCAATCCGTCCGCGTACGGCGCCGCCGACGATCGCGGCAAGGTGCTCGATTGGCAACACGATGCGCACTGGATCCCTGACGATGTCCCGCACGAGGGACACATGCTCGTCTTCAATAATGGCTCCCGGCGCCCTGGCGACGACTCGTCGAACCCGAGCCCGGCTCGACTGTCGTTCCAGAACGACGGCTACTCCGAGATCCTGGAAGTCCGCCTACCCGTCGACGACGCCGGCACCTGGACCTGGTCTGACGACGTCGACCCGATGAACGGTGCCGAGATTGTGTGGGAGTACAACGCCGACGGTTCGGCTGACTGGTTCTCTCCGTTCATGTCCGGCGCTCGCCGCCGGCCGAATGGGAACACCGTGAGCGCACTCGGGTACAACAAGCGCATCCGCGAAGTGACGCCCGACGGTGAGACGGTGCTCGACTTCCTGCCTGGGGGTCCGGGTCGGACATTCCGGGTCGTGCCGATCGCAGCAGATCATCCCGGCATCGCCGCACTCGGCCTGAGCGAACCATGAAGCTCGCCCGATGACCGTCGACTTCGAGATCGTTTCGGGTCCGCACTCGTTTACCGAAGGGCCCGTTTGGGACGGCGAGCGGTTGATCTTCACCGACATCCCGCCCAGCCGGATCCTCGCGTTCGATCCGGAATCGGGTTCGACCGAGGTGCTGCACGAGGACACGGGCAAGGCGAACGGCTTGGCGCTCGACGCCCAGGGTCGCATCGTGGCGTGCGAAGACGCAGGCCGTCGCGTGACCCGATACGAGCCGGATGGGTCTCGCACCGTCGTTGCCGACTCGTTCGGTGGGCGGCGCTTGAATAGCCCGAACGATCTTGCGATCGCGTCCGATGGTCGCATCTGGTTCAGCGATCCTCGGTACGGGCCGAACCGCGACGACGTTGAACTCGATCACGAGTCGGTGTTCGTCGCAACTCCCGATGGGGCGGCCGATGGTGGCTTCCGCATCGAGCGGGCGACGTTCGATACGACACGCCCGAACGGCGTGCTGTTGAGCAATGACGAACGGACCTTGTTCGTGGCCCAAACCCACATGCCGCCGTCACCCGAGACCCGACGAGAGCTCTGGGCGTATCCGATCAAGGACGATGGGTCGCTCGGCGATCTCGACGTGTGGTTCGATTTCGGCGACCACCGCAGCATCGACGGGATGACGGTCGCGCCCGATGGGCGCGTGTTTGCGGCGTGTGGCTGGACGAACAGCGGACCCGGGCCGCGGATTGCCGTGTTCAGCCCCACAGGTGAGCTGCTCGAAGAACTGCCGACACCGGACAATCCGTCGAACTGCTGCTTCGGTGGCCCCGACGGTCGTGACCTCTACGTCACCGGTCGCGACGGTTGCCTGCTCCGGCTGTGCTCGGTGCTCTGAGCGAGCTCACTTCTGGAACCACATATAGGCGAACCAGGCGGTGTCCGGCGGACCCGCGTAGGGCTCGAGTTCGTAGCGGCAGGGATCCTCGGTGAGGCG
>CALDGN010000377.1 GCA_937942965.1 uncultured Acidimicrobiales bacterium
AGATCGCCGTACGCCTGCAGATAGGTCGCCATGCGCCCAACGGTCTTCTTGAGCCTCAGCGCCTCCGGAAGATGATCACCAATCGTGGCGAAGCACGACCACACGCGAACGTTCGCAGGATCGCGGCCGGCCTGTTCGGCGGCCTCCTTGACCGTTCGCACGACTCGCTCAGTCGTCTCGTCGGTGAAGAACGTGTGGAGTACGACGGCGTCGAAGCAGCGACCGCCAAGCGCGAGCGAGTTCGGACCGAACGCGGTCAGCGTCATCGGAATGTGGGTCGGATCGACGCCACGCATCGCGAGCGCCGGGTATGCGCCCATCGGCCCGTCGTGGCCGAGGACGGTGTCGCCCGCCCAGATCCGACGCATGACACCGACGAAGTCCTCCATCTGCGCGGTCGTGATCGGGGCCAGCCCGTATGCCTTGTCACGGCGGACGATCCCACGGCCGAGGCCGAGCGAGAATCGTCCACCCGTCAGCTCATGCATCGTCATTGCGTAGGCGGCGCTCACCATCGGGTGGCGGGTGTTGTGGTTCGTTGCTGCCGTGGCGATGCCGATGCGATCCGAGATCGCGCCAGCTGCTCCCGACAAGGTGGCTGCCTCTTTGATGTTGAACCGCTCGCTGATGAACGCGGCGCCGATGCCCATCGACTCGGCCGCCTGCACCTCGTCGATGAGTTCCCGAGGCGACTCGGGAGCGCCCGCCAGGGTGTAGAAGCCAAGCTCGTTCATCTGCGGGTTCGCCTCGTCGTGCATGCCGAGCATCTTCGCACTGTGTCGGGCCCGGTTGGCATACTCACGGCATGCCGATCCGCGAGATCATCGAAGGCCAGCCGGTTCTCATCGTTGTCGATATCCAGGGCGGCGAAGAGGCCGCAGGCGACGGACCGCAGGACATCCCACTGATGGCGGGCTACGACGAGTGCCTCCGTCGTGCCCCAGAGATCGTCTCGGTCGCTCGCGAGTCAGGTGTGCCCGTGATCTTCTTCCAGGAAGCGCATCGACCTGATCTCGTGGACTTTGGACGCGAGCTCGACGGTGCGGAAGACGTGCACCTGCTCGAAGGCGACCCGGGTACCGAGATCTCGCCCACGCTCGACGTGCGCCCCGACGACTACGTGATTCGAAAGCGTCGCTACAGCTGCTTCTTCGGCACCGAACTCGAAATCTTGCTGAAGGGGCTGCGGGCCGACACCCTGATCCTGATCGGTGGCCATACTGACGTCTGCGTGCACTACACGTTCGTCGATGCACACCAGCACGACTACTTTTGTCGGGTGCTCGAAGACTGTGTTGCCGGGTCGAGCCAGGCCGCTCACGACGCTTCGCTGAATGCCATGGAGTACTTGCAGACGGGCGCTCGACGCAGCACTGACGAGATGCTCGCAGCCTTCCGCAACTGGGCGCAGACATGACGAGCTACGACGTTGTCTGGCCTCGTTCACCGCAGGGGGTGCAACGCCAGCGCCAGGCACCCCGGCTTCCGGATCTCGGTGGTCGAACGATCGCGTTCTTGTGGGACTACGTGTTCCGCGGCGACGAACTGTTCCCGGCGCTCGAACAGGCGCTCGTCGAGCGCTTCGATGGAATCAAGATCATCGGGTACGAGGAGTTCGGCAACCTGCATGGCGCCGACGAGAAGGAACGGGTCGGGCGACTTCCCGACGACCTTCGCAGCCGCGGTGTTGACGCAGTCGTTTCCGGGATGGGTTGTTGAGGTAGCTGCACGCCCGCCGTGATGCGGGCAGCCATGGCAGCCGAATCCGCGGGCATCCCGTCGGTGTCGATCGTGTGCGAGGGATTCGAGGGCCAAGCCGCAGCGACCGCTCGCGGGCACGGTTTCGACGGCCTGGCGCTTGCGGTGACCATCGGACACGTGGATGCTCAGTCCTACGACGACATGGTCGCCAGCTTCGTGACCGACACCGTGGAGCGTGTCATCACCGGACTGACGAGTGCCAGCGAGGAAACCGCCGGCACGAACGACGAACCGTCGGCGCTGGAGATCGTTGCTTCTGGATCGATCGACGAGATCAACCGCGTGTTCATTGAACGGGGCTGGACAGACGGGCATCCAGTTCTCCCGCCGACACGTGACCGCGTCGAGGCCTTCCTCGCCGACTCGGGCCATGACCCGTGGAAGACCGTCGGCATCGCGACCTCCTCGGGCCGGGACATGACGATCTGGTCGATCGCGGTCAACGCCGTCATGGCGGGTTGCCTCCCCGAGCATCTGCCGGTGCTCATCGCGATCGCCGAGATCTTGGCTGACCCTGGCTACGGGGCCGAGCACTCGGGCAACACAACCGGAGCGGATGCCCAGATCATCGTCAGTGGACCGAACACGCAGTCGCTTGGCTTCAACCACGGGCCAGGAGCGCTCCGCGAGGGCACCCATGCGAACACCGCCGTCGCCCGCTGGCTGCGTCTGTATCAGCGCAACGTCCTTGGGTTCACGGCCGACGAACATGACAAGGCGACGTTCGGAAATGCCACCCGCATCGTCTTGGCCGAAGACAGTGCGTGTCTTGACGAGATCGGCTGGGAGCCGCTGAGCGCCCAACTCGGCGCCCCGACGGGCGAGGACACGGTCACGATGGCTCGGTTGAACAGCGGCACGATCATCGGAAGCGTGTTCGGTTCCACCCCTGACGAGATCGTTGCCTATCTGGGCAACGGCATCGCTCGCACCGCCGCGTGGGATCTAACCCACGTCTACGGCCTCGGCCAGGACCAGTTCCAACCGTTACTCGTCCTGTCGCCGATCTTGGCCCGAACTTTCGCAAGTGCGGGCTGGTCGAAGGCTGACGTGCAAGCCGCCCTGTTCGAGCACGCACGAATTCCTGCGATCACCTTCGAGCGGATGATCGGCGAATGGAGCAACCTGACCGCCGGCCGACGCCGTCTCGTCGACTTGGCTGCGTCGGGTGACGTCCCCGCGGTGTACGGCGAATCCGACGACCCGAATCGGATGGTCCCAGTAACGACCTACCCAGAACGGTTCCTCATCGCCGTTGCCGGGGATCCGAACCGAACCAACGCATACGCGTTTAGCAATGACGGCCCGCACGGGTGGTGGACAACCCGCACCGTCGATCACACACCAGCGAGCGATCTCGTCTGCTCCATTTGACAGATGCCATTAGCCGCTACTAATCATTAGTCATGACTGATGTAGCGGAGGTCCTGCACGCCATCCAGGACCCGACTCGACGCCAACTCCTCGAGTTGATGCGTGACAAAGAGCAGAGCGTTCGCCAACTCACCGACGCAACCGACGTCAGCCAGTCGGCGGTCTCACAGCACCTCAAGGTGCTCCGCTCAGCCGCGCTCGTCAACGTGCGTCCCGAGGGAACACGGCGCCTCTACTCCGTCGACACCACCGGCCTCTCGCCCGTACGCGCCTGGGTCGATTCGTTCTGGGATGACGCGCTCAACGCGTTTGTCCGCCATGTCGAAGCCGACACTCGAGAGGAAGCACGATGACCAGCACTGAGCCCGCACCGGTGATGCGATCCGCCTGGGTGCCTCGCACGCCCGCAGACGCGTTCGCGATCTTCACCGACGAAATCGGTGCGTGGTGGCCGCTGCCGTCACATGGCCTGTTCGGCAGCGAAGCTGGCGGCCTCGCCTTCCGCAACGGACTCCTCGTCGAATACGCCACCGATGGTCGTGAAACAACCTGGGGCGAGGTCGTCGATTGGGATCCTCCCAACCGGTTCGCAATCACCTGGCACCCAGGACAACCGAGCGACGATGCCTCGCACGTCACCGTGAGCTTCGAAGCCGCCGATGGCGGAACACAGGTCATCATTCGCCACGACGGGTGGGAAGCCTTCGGCGAAGACGCGCTCGCCCGTCGGCGCACCTACGCCGGCCCGAACGCCTGGGGATCTGTCCTCGATCACTACTCCGATGCGACGGAGCCGCACGTCGCGCCCCTGGACCTGGCCCAGCTTGGCGCCGCTTACGACGCATTCTTCGACGAAGCCGACCACGGCGAATTCGTTGCCCCAACTGACGGTGGATGGGATGCCGACCAGGTGATTGCGCACGTCGCTCTCAACGACGCAGCGATGGTCGCCGTCTGCCAAGCGCTCGTGCACGGCACGCCGCTGCGGTTCGAGAACATCGTCTGCCAAGACCGCGCCGTTCTCGCCAATTGGATCCAGAGCGCTGGAGATAGGGCAACACTCATCGATCGAGGCCGAGCGGCCGCCCGCCAGGTCCAGGCAGCGCTGCGCCGCCTCTCCGCCGAACAACTCGACACGTCTGTCGACTGCCATCTACTCCACGATGGCGCCGTCATGCTCGACGATGCCCGACCATGGCAGGCCGTCGCCGTGCAGGTGCAAGCAGCCATGCACCTACCGGCGCACATCGAGCAGCTGCAGAAGCTACGGCCCGTCTAGGCAAGCTCTCAGCGTTCAGGAGACCTACGATGCGAAACGCATGTATCGCATCGACTGTCTGCAATTCGCTCACTGGTCTGAGCGGATCTTCCGCGAGATGCGTGACGGCGACGTCGACGCTGTCCACGTCACGATCGTCTATCACGAGACGTTCCAAGAGACCGTCGCCAAGATCAGCCAGTGGAACCGCTGGTTCGTCGAGCACGCCGATCTCATCATGCGCGGCGAGACCGCAGCCGACATCGACGTCGCCCGAGCCACGAACCGCACCGCGATCTTCTTCGGCTTCCAGAACCCGTCGCCGATCGAGGCCGACATCGATCTGGTCGAGATCGTGCACAAGCTGGGCGCCCGCTTCATGCAGCTCAGCTACAACAACCAATCGTTGCTGGCAACGGGTTGTTACGAGGCTGAGGACCCGGGGATCACCCGGATGGGACGCGAAGTCATCCGCGAGATGAACCGTGTCGGCCTCGTCATCGACATGAGCCACTCCGCCGACCGGTCCACGATCGAGGCCGCCGAGATCAGCGAGCGCCCGATTGCGATCACCCACGCCAACCCGCACGTCTGGCACGCCGCCTTGCGCAACAAGCGTCCCGAGGTCATCAAGGCTGTCGTCGACAATGGCGGGATGATGGGCTTCTCGCTCTACCCCCACCACCTAGCCGGCAAGAGCGACTGCACCCTCGATAGCTTCTGCCAGATGGTCGCCGATGCGGCCGAAACCTATGGCGTTAAGCACTTCGGCATCGGCAGCGACCTCTGCCAAGACCAGCCCGACAGCATCGTCGAATACATGCGAGTTGGCCGCTGGACAAAGAGCATCGACTATGGCGAAGGCTCAGCGTCGGCACCGGGTTTCCCGCCACAGCCGACCTGGTTCGAAAGCAATCTGCACTTCGGCAACATCGAACAGGGCCTGCGAGACGTCGGCTTCGACGAGACCGAAGTCGGGGCGATCATGGGCGACAACTGGTACCGGTTCTTCGCCGAGAACTTCGGGCCGGTCTCGTCATGAGCCCGATGCCCATGGTCGATCTTCGGCCACCCGATCAGGTCATGCGACT
>CALDGN010000378.1 GCA_937942965.1 uncultured Acidimicrobiales bacterium
CACCGACGCCGAGTACGACGCCATGATCATCGGCCGCCTCGCCGACACCGACGCGGCGATGCAGCCGATCTGTGCGGACCTCGGAGCGCTGCTCCCACGGTTCGGTTCCTACGCCCCGAACTTCGCCGCCGCACTCGCCAAGGTGCAGGGCGGCGAGATCGAATGGTTCACCAAGCCCGTGATCGAGTCGTACCACACGGTGTGGTTCGAGCTCCACGAGGATCTCCTTGCCTCACTCGGCATCGAACGGGCCAAAGAAGGACACGCATGAGCACCGCACGTTTCGGCCGAGTGCTCTCGGCCATGGTCACCCCGTTCGACGAGAACGAAGACCTCAATCTCGACGCCGCCGTTGCGCTCGCCTCGTGGCTCGTTGAGTCGCAGGGCCACGAAGGCCTCGTGCTCGCAGGCACCACTGGCGAGTCGCCGACGCTCACCCACGATGAACAGGGCGACCTGTTCCGTGCGGTCCGTGCTGCCGTCGACGTGCCGATCGTCGCCGGCACCGGAAGCAACGACACTCGCGCTGCGGTCGACCTGACCGCGCGTGCTGTGGCCGCTGGCGTTGATGGGGTGCTCGTCGTCACGCCGTACTACAACCGCCCATCACAGGCGGCGCTGGTCGATCACTTCACCGCCGTCGCCGCTGCTGCTGATGGCCTGCCCGTCATCATCTACGACATCCCCGGCCGCACCGGCCGCAAGGTCGACACCGACACGCTGCTCACGCTCGCGCACGACGTCGAGAACATCATCGGCCTCAAAGACGCCGCCGGCGACCCGGGCGAAACGGCGATGCTGCTGACCGAAGCCCCCGACGGCTTCGAGGTCTACAGCGGCGATGACTCGCTGACCCTTCCGCTGATGTCCATCGGCGCGGTCGGCGCCATTGGCGTCGCCACCCACTGGACCGGTCCCGAACACGTGCAGATGTTCGACGCATTCGCCGCCGGCGATGTCGTTCGTGCCCGTGAGCTCAACGCCATGATGCTGCCGTCCTTCGACTTCGAAACCTCGAACGAGACACCGAACCCCGTGCCGACCAAGGCCATGCTTCGCATGCTGGGCCATGCTGTTGGACGCGGCCGTTCACCCATGCACCACGAACCACCCGGACTCGAAGCAGCCGCTCGAGCCATCATCGAAGGTTCCGGTCTCGCGATCGAAGCCGCCCTCCCAGCGAACTGAGCCACGTGTCGACGACTGCAGCGAACAACGATGTCACGATCACCTTCCTCGGAGGGCTGGGTGACATCGGACGAAACTGCGCCGCAATCGAGACCGACGACGCCCTCCTGATCCTCGACTGCGGGCAGCTCTTCTCTAACGAAGAGCGACCCGGTGTCGACTCGATCCTGCCCGACGTCAACTACCTCTTCGAGCGAGCAGACAAGATCATTGGCTGCTTGGTCACCCACGGCCACGAGGATCACATCGGCGCGATCGCCCAGGTCCTTGACCGCGGGCTGAGCTTCCCGATCTACGGTTCGGCGTACACGCTTGGTCTGGTGCGCTACCGCCTCGACGAGCGCAACGTGCTGCACAAGGCCGACCTCATCGAGGTCGCCGACGACGAGGTCGTCGACATTGGTCCGTTCACCGTCGAGTTCCTGGCGGTCACACACTCGGTGCCTGGCGGGCTGATCAGCGCGATCACCACCCCCCAGGGCGTGGTGCTGCACAGCAGCGACTTCAAGCTCGATCCGCACCCGATCGACGATCGCCGCACGAACCTGCCCCGCATCGGCGCGCTGGCGTCAGACCCTGGCATTCGGCTGATGCTTGCTGACTCGACGAACAGTGACGTCCCCGGAAGCACGGCGAGCGAGAGCTCGATGAAGGGCAACCTGGCCGAAGTGTTCCGGGCCCACGAAGGACGCCGCATCATCACGGCGTGTTTCGCCAGCCACATGCACCGCGTGCAGCAGATCATCGATGTTGCGATCGAAGACAACCGCCGCATCGCGACGCTGGGTCTGTCGATGCGCAAGAACGTCGCTCTGGCACGCTCGCTTGGCCTGCTCAACGTTCCCGACACGATGTTCTTCGACATCGAAGAGGTCGAGAACTTCGAACCTGGCGAGCTGTGCATCATCTCAACCGGCTCGCAGGGCGAAGAGCGCTCATCGCTCGCGACCGCAGCTGCAGGGAGCAGCCGGTGGATCACGATCACCGATCAGGACACGATCCTGCTCAGCTCGCATCCGATTCCCGGCAACGAAGCCCGCGTCTCCACAATGATGAATGACCTCATCCGGCTCGGTGCCGAAGTCGTGCACTCCGGTCTGGTCGAGATCCACACCAGCGGTCATGGCAAGCGCGACGAACTGACGACACTGCACACGGTCGCCACCCCTGAGTGGTTCGTGCCGGTGCACGGCGAATACCGCCATCTCGTTGCTCATAAGCGCCTCGCCGAATCACTTGGTATGGATGCAGATCGTGTGCTGCTCGCCGGCGACGGCGACCAGGTCGTATTGAGCGACGATGGTTTGACGCTCCGACACGGCGTCACGACCGGCGATCACATGATGCTGCACGGTTCCTTCCTTGGCCCCGATCGAGGAGTGCTCGGGGAGCGACGAATCCTGGGCGACCAAGGCATGGTCAGCATCACCGTCGTCGTCGACTTCGCCAAGGGCGAACAGCTCGGCGACCCGTGGGTTGAATCCCGCGGCTGGCTTGATGCTGACGACGCGAAGGGCGTGGGCGACGAGATCATTCAGCTCGTGGCCGAGGCGATCGACGAAGAGCTCGCGAAGCCCGACTGGGATCGCAAGTCGCTGATGCGCAAGGTCCGCCGCACCGCCGGCACGACCGTGAACCAGCGCAGCCGCCGCCGCCCCATGATCGTCCCCATCGTCCTCGACGTCTGAGTAACCGGGCTCGGTGCTGTCGGCGACCGGCAGAGCCGGATCGCCTCCACATCGCGTCCAATTGGGGACCCCGTGGGACTTGAAATCCAATAGGGTCAGACCTTTGTTGGGTGGGATGGCTTATGTGGCGCGTCTGGGCTGAAGATGGTCGCGGGGCTGATGTTGTTGCTGTTAGTGTTGTGATTCCTGTGGCTACCACGACCAAAACACGCTCGTCGTCTAGCTCGAAGGCGAAGAAACCGACGCCGTCTTCACGCTCGCCCAAGGGACGGGGCAAAGCTGGCAAGTCGACGAGTAGCGCATCGCGGAAATCCACAGGCTCACGGAGACGGGAGACACCGACCAGAACCCGTTCAGCTCGACGAGACGTCGTCGTACCAAGGGCTGAACGGGTTCTGTCCGGTCACCGCCGTGACATCTGGGGCGTCTTTTTCGTTGTCCTTGGCCTGATCACGGGCCTCGGCGTCTATCTCGACAGCGCCGGACCGCTCGGCAACGGCCTCGCTCGCTTTTTCGGCTCTGTCGTCGGCCTGGCTCGTGTCCTGTTGCCGCTGGCGTTCATCGCCGTTGGCATCGTTCTGATCCGTGGCCACCTGCGCCGCCGCCCCGCCATCGCACTCGATGACCCTCAGGCGGTCGAAGACGCCGCTACCGCTGAGGCCCGCGCCGAAGAGCAGGGCATCCGCATGGCAATCGGCGGGCTGCTTGCCCTTATTGCCGGTTCCGGCTTGCTGCACCTGTGGGCCGGTCGCCCGAGCTGGGGTGACGCGGTTGATGGCTTCGTTGATGCCGGGGGCTTCCTCGGCTGGCTGATCGGCGCACCGATCGCCGCAGCGTTCGGCTCGATCGGCGGCGCCATCGTGCTCGTCGCTCTGCTGGTGGTCGGCACGATCATCATCACCGCTCTTTCGCTCGTGCGCTGGTTCGGCCACGGCATCGCCCGTATCGACGCGTTCGGTGGTTGGGCGCAGCGAGCGTGGTGCTCGCTCATCGGTGCTCCATTGCCTGCTGCCGCGGCGCCTCAGGGTGACATCACCGATCCGTATGACCCGTCCGCCCCGATCATCGTCGGCGGAGAACGGGTCGGCGAATACCGACGTGGTGGCGCCAAGAAGACCGGTGCGAAGAAGTCGGACGCCACCAAGGTCCCCGATGCCGAGGAACCCGCTGCCAAGATCGATGATCCGCTGCTCAAGGGCAACGGTTCGAGTACCTCGTTCAGCGACCTGGCCGCAGACACGACCGCCGAGCAGCCAGCCGCCGAGGTGGCCGCCGAGCCAGAACCGAAGCCAAAGCCTCGTAAGAGGCCGAAGGTCACCGTTTCCGACAGCGGCCCGGGTGAACAGACCCAGCTTGAGCTCGGCCCATCCGTCGCGGACTCCGACTGGAAGCTGCCGTCGCTCACGCTGCTCAACAGCGGTGGCGAACGGGCCGTGGATCAGGCCGCAGTCGCAGAAGCTGGCCAAACCCTCGAAAAGGCACTCGCCAGCCACGGCGTCGACGCGCACCTGGTCGGCATGGTCGTTGGCCCGACCGTCACTCGTTTCGAGCTCGAGCTCGGCGAAGGCGTGAAGGTCTCGAAGATCACGAGCCTGAGCAAGGACATCGCCTACGCCATGGCGTCGGCCGACGTCCGCATCCTGGCCCCGATCCCTGGCCGCCAGGCCATTGGCGTCGAGGTTCCCAACGGCGACCGACAAATCGTCGCCCTCGGTGACCTGCTTCGTTCCAAGGAAGCCCAGAAGGCCAAGCATCCTCTTGAAGTCGCGGTTGGTCGCGACATCCAGGGCAAGGCCAAGCTGATGAACCTGGCCAAGATGCCCCACTTGCTCATCGCCGGTGCGACCGGTTCCGGTAAGTCGAGCGCCATCAACAGCATCATTACGTCGGTCCTCATGCGCTCGACCCCAGCTGAAGTTCGCATGATCCTGGTCGACCCGAAGATGGTCGAAATGACGCAGTACGAGCGGGTCCCGCACTTGCTCACTCAGCCGGTGACCGATCCTCGCAAGGCTGCCAACGCCCTGGCGTGGGCCTGCCGAGAGATGGACCGTCGCTACCAGTTGCTGGCCGACAAGGGCTTCCGCGACATTGCCGGCTTCAACAAGTCGGTCGCGAACGGCGACTACGACAAAGAGAACGCCGAGATCGAGGCCAGCGAAGAGGACACTCGTCGCCCGGTCAAGCACATGCCGTTCATCCTCGTCGTGGTCGACGAGCTTGCCGACCTGATGATGGTCGCTGCCCGTGACGTCGAGGACTCGATCTGTCGCATCGCTCAGAAGGCCCGTGCCGTCGGCATCCACCTGGTGATCGCAACCCAGCGTCCGTCGACGAACGTCATCACGGGCATCATCAAGGCCAACGTTCCCGCCCGTGTGGCGTTCTCGGTGTCCAGCCTGACGGACAGCCGAGTGATCCTCGACCAGCCGGGCGCCGAGCGTCTGATCGGCCAGGGCGACATGCTCATGCTCTCGCCAACGTCGAGCGCTCCGGACCGTATTCAGGGCTGCTGGGTCGAAGAGTCTGAGGTCCGCAAGGTCGTCAAGCAATGGCGTGACCAGTCCGAGAAGTTCAAGATCGACGAGTCGGTCAACGAGGCCGAGATCATCGAAGGCGGCTCCAACCCCGACGGCACGTCGAGTTCCGCCGGTAGCGGTGGTGGCGGTGCTTCGGGCGCCGGCGGCACCGATGACGAGCTGTACCTGCAGGCCCGTGAGCTGGTCGTCAGTTCACAACTCGGTTCGACCTCGATGCTGCAGCGCAAGCTCAAGGTCGGTTTCGCTCGTGCCGGTCGCCTGATGGATCTCCTTGAAGAGAACGGCATCGTCGGGCCCTCGATTGGTTCCAAGGCACGCGACGTCTTGGTCACCGAATCCGAAGACGAATAGCTGACAGCCGTTGGCGGGGCACTCCGCTGACGGATATCTGAGCGGTCGCGGAATGGCGGTCGGGGCTGGCGGGTTTGAAGTGCATGCGCCGACTGCTGTTGTTGCTCACCGCCCTTGCTCTGGTCGCTACCGCCTGCGGAAGCGATGGGTCCTCGACCCCTCAAGACGCAGCAGCGCAAGCGACTGAAGCCGCGGCCAACATCACCGAGGACCAGGACGCAACCGATGCGGCGGACGGCGACGGCGACAGCGACGCCGAGGCGATGGCCGACGAGGACACCGAGGCTGCCGCACCCGAAGCCGATACGGCGAGCGATGATGGGCCAACGTGTGGCTTTGGCGATGACCTGACCGTCGAGTCAGTCGAGATCGCCCAGATCGAAGGCGACGAGCGCGACACCAACCCGTCTGCCCTCGTCGGAGCCCACCCCGACTTCCCCGAGCCGCTGATTGACCCCGACGCAATCATCAGCGGCGGCCCGCCACCAGACGGCATCCCGCCAATCGACTCGCCTCGCTTCCAGACCGCCGGCAGCGTCGACTGGCTGCAGTGCACCGAGCCGGTGCTATCGCTCGTTGTCGACGGCGACGCCCGGGCCTATCCGATCCAGATCATGACCTGGCACGAAATCGTCAACGACACCTTCACCGACGTGCCGGTCACCGTCTCGTTCTGCCCGCTGTGCAACTCGGCGCTCGTCTATCGCCGTGACGTGGCCGATCGCATCCTCGACTTCGGCACGTCCGGACGCCTCTTCAACTCGTCGCTCGTGATGTACGACCGCCAGACCGAGTCGCTGTGGACCCACTTCAACGGCAAGGCCGTCGTCGGCTCGCTGGCGGGCACCGAGCTCGAGCTGCTCGCCGTCCAGACGACGTCGTGGGAGAACTTCCTGCGCCAGAATCCCGACGGCATCGTCTTGACCCGTGACACGGGATTCCAGCGCAGCTACGGCCGCAACCCGTACGAGGGGTACGACAACACGAGCGACAACCCGTTCCTGTTCCGTGGTGACCTCGACGAGCGCCTCGCAGCAAAGGAGCGGGTCGTGTCGATCGGCATCGGCGAAGAGACCGCAGCGATCGTCCTCGACCACCTGATCGACGAAGAAGTCCTGACGCTCAACGTCGGCGGCCGGGACCTGACGGTGTGGCACTTGCCGGGCACGAACTCGGCGCTCGATAGCGGTGTGATCGCGGATGGACGCGACATCGGCACAGTGGGCGTGTACCTACCGGCAGCGAATGGTCAGGCGTTGAGCTTCACCCGCAATGCTGACGGCACGTTCGTCGACGCCGAGACCGGTTCGACCTGGGACATCGGTGGCGTTGCGATCGATGGTGAGTTCGCTGGCACCCGCCTCGAAGCCGTCGAGCACCTCGACACCTTCTGGTTCGCCATCGCCGCCTTCGAGCCCGACACTCGCATCGTCCAATAGACGTGGACACCGACAAGCAGGTTCGGGGCTGCGGGTAGTGTCGGGCCATGGGCGAGTCGCTGCTGAAGGACCTCGGGGCGGGGCTGTACGTCCACGAACCGCCGAGTACTCGGTACCCGGTCTATACCCGAGGTAACGCAGGCGAGGTCTGGCCCGAGGTCGCCTATCCGCTGTCGGTCAGCATCAGCCGGTCTGTGCCCGATCCGCTCGTGCAGACCATGGTCGACACGGGGATCGTCACCCACGCCGATCTCGCCGAAGGCACGGCGTGCGCCGGCGGCTGTTTCGGTGGCTACATGTACCTCAACCTGTCGCTGAACCGGATGATCGCCGTGCGCTCACCCGGCGTGACGATCGAGGAAAGTGACGCCATCTACATGGGGTCGGAGGGCATCGCGCCGCCGCATCGCCCGCACCCCGAGGACAAGAGCCTCCGGGGCAGTCTGAATGCGATTCGCTACATCGTCGGCGCGCTGCGAACCAAAGCTCTTCCTGAGCTCGATGGCGACGTGCAGTTCGTCAAAGGCGAGGTCAAAGCCGCCGAGGCGGCCATGTCGTTCGACGACGACGCCTTGCTCGCTGAGATCCGTCGCCGGGTCGGCGACATCATGCGCCTGTTCTCACGCCACATCGAGACCACCGGAAAGGCCGGCGCTGCCGTTCAGTTCTTGTCGTCGCTCTGCGAGAAGCAGCTCAAGGACCGCTCGCTTGCGCTCACCCTCATCAGCGGCATCGGTGACGTGTCGAGTGCTGCTCCGAGCTGGGGCCTGTGGGACCTCGGACGGATCGTGGCCGATGACCCAGCGCTCACCGAGGCGTTCGACCAAGGCGTGCCCGGCCTGTTGGGCCGCTTGCACTCGCTTCCGGAAGCAGGGCCGTTCAATGCCGCCTTCGACGAGTTCCTGGATGAGTTCGGCAGCCGCGGCCCTAACGAGTGGGAGTCCGCCTGCGATACCTGGGGAACCAAGCCCGCGCTCGCGCTGGCCTTGATCGATCGCATGCGGGGAGCAGATGAACGCCAAGCGCCAGCCGCCCGCTCAGCGTCGCTGAGCACCAATAGGGCGCAGGTCGAGGCCGACGCACGGCAACGGCTGCCTCGCCCAGCACGACGCTTGTTCGACAACGCAGTCCGCGTGGCGTCGTTGTACAGCATTGGCCGCGAACGCTCGAAGACGACCGTGATCGAGCTGATCCACCAACAGCGACTACTCACTCGCGAGCTCGCTCGTCGAGTCGCTGCGCACCATCCAGGCACCGCGGTCGATGACATCTGGTTCTGCCTGGCTGATGAGCTCGACTCGTTCATTGCGGATCCGTCGGACTTCCGAGAGGTCATCGCTCAGCGACGAGCGACCCGCGACGAGTTGACTCGTCGGGTTCCTCCGTTCGTGTTCGAAGGCGAGATGCCGCCCGTGGACACCTGGCAGCTCCGCGACGATCCGTCATCGACAACGGTGCTCAGCGTCGGCGAGTCGATCGACGGGCTTTCCGCCGTGACAGGCATCGCCGAGGGGCGAGCGTGCGTGGTCACGGACCCATTCGAGCCGGGCGATCTGGGTCCGGGCGACGTGCTCATCGCTCCGCTGACCGACCCCGCTTGGACACCGCTCTTCATCCCCGCCGAAGCTGTCGTCGTCGACGTTGGCGGGCAGATGAGCCATGCCGTCATCGTCGCTCGTGAGTTCGGGATGCCCTGCGTTGTCGCAGCGACCGACGCGACGAAACGCATTCCGCACGGGGCCCGCGTTCGGGTGGACGGCAACGCTGGCACCGTCACGCTGCTGGACTGAGTCCTGCCTCGATAGCCGGATGTCAACCGGCTTGAGGTCTGTTCGACCGGTTAGGGGAGGCCTTCCGCCTCCCTTGGGTGAATTGGGGATGGATCACTCAGTCGGGCGCTCGAATCGCCGACCGAATGCGATAGCCCCTCTCACCTCAAGGACACACCATGAAGAAGTTCGCGTGCGGCGATGTCGTACCCGGTTGCGACGTCACGTTCGATGGTTCAAGCGACGACGAGATCTTGGCCCAGGTTGCCCAGCACGCAGCTGAGATCCATGGCATGACCGAAGTCCCGCAGGAACTCATCGGTCAGGTCATGAGCCGTATCGAGATCGTTGCCTGATGTAGCGACGGACTGGGGTGTTCACCTGGAGCGCACGCTCGCTGAGCGGTCGTTCGAGTCCGTCTACCAACCCATCGTCGACCTGAGTCGTCGAACTGTCGTCGGGTACGAAGCGCTCACGCGCTTTGCTCCGATCGACGGCGTCTATCACGCGCCGGACCAATGGTTCGCCCGAGCGCGAGCACTCGACCTGAGTGCAGCGCTTGATGCCGCCGCGCTCTCGACTGCCCTCGAGGGACGTGGCAACCTGCCGCGCAACTGCTTCTTGTCGGTGAATCTGGAGCCAGAGTCGCTGCTTGCCGCAGAGGTGCAGCACGTGCTGGCCCAGCACGGCAACCTTGCGGGCTTGATCATCGAGATCACTGAGCATGAACGGTGGGATTGGCCCGTGCTGCAGCCGGTCGTCGATCGGCTTCGTCGATCTGGCGCGATGTTCGCCGTCGATGATGCTGGTGCCGGGCATGCCGGTCTGCAGCAGGTGCTGGAGCTGCGCCCATCGATCCTCAAGCTTGACCGCGCCCTTGTCGAAGGCATCGATGACGACGAGGCGAAGCGGGCGCTCGTCGAGATGCTTGGGCTGTTCGCGAATCGCCTCGATGCTTGGATCCTGGCCGAGGGCGTTGAGACCGGTGGCGAAGCACGGGTGCTCGCGAACCTCGAGGTGCCGCTCGCGCAGGGCTACTTCTTCGCTCGTCCAGGGGCTCCATGGCAGGGACTCGACCCGGGTGCAGTCCGCGACATGCTCGAGTCGATCGACGTGGGTCGCGCAACATTGCACCAGTTCCTCGATCCGGTGACGCCCCTGCTCGAGGGGCAACCGGTGATCGCCGCGTGGGGTGCATCGGTGACCCGGTGGACACCTGTGGTCGATACAGACAATCGTCCGGTCGGCATGCTGTCGCCCGAATCAGCGTTCTCGAACGAGCTCGCCAACGGTCTCATCGTCAACGTGACGTCGACCCTCCAAGAGGTAGCCGCACGCCTGTCGACCGCTCCGGGCGATTGTGTGGTTCCCGTGCTCGTTACCGACGACGGCGGCCGCTACCTGGGCATGTTGCCGATTCGCCGGCTGCTCCACGCGCTCTCCGGCGGCCACTGAATCAGACGAGTTCCCAGCGCAACGTCATCGAGCCCGTGAGCGCTTCGCCGGGCTGCAACACGTGCGGCGCGATGTGGAACTCGTTCGGCGGTCCGCTCTGAGGCTCGACGCACAGCGCATGTTCGGGTTCGGTGAAGATCACCCAGTGGTCGAAGCTTGACGAGACGGTGAGCCGCAGCGCGCCGGGCCACGTGATGGTTGGGTCGGCGTCGAGACCAACGAAGCACGCATTCCACGGAGCGGGTGGAATCGGGGCGAGTTCGCCCGTCGGGACGAGGTCGTCGTCGACCGCATAGATCGAGGTCGCCGCGAAGTCGACCTCTGCGGTCGCGCCTCGGTCGAGTTCTCGGCGGAACCACGGATGCCATCCGATCATGGCGGGCATCGGCCGGTCGCCCGCATGGACCTCGGCGGTCACGGTGAACGATGTGTCGGTGAGGTCGAATCGTTGGGTCGCATGACCGCCGAACGGCCATGGATCGACAAGTTCGGTACGCAGTGCGCTGGCGTCGGTCTGGTCCCAGAGCTGCAGGTGGGTCCGCCCATGGTTGGCGTGCGGTGGGCTGGTCTCCGGGAACGTGTAGGTGTCGCCGGCGAAGTCGAGACGGCCGTAGGGGAGACGGCCGCACCACGGGATCATCGGAAACGAACCCCAGCGGGTTGGCTTGGGTCCTTCGGTCAGCATGACTTCGAGGTCGCCGATCATGAGCGATGCAAGACGGCCGCCTTGCTCGTCGATCGTTGCGGTCGCGCCAGCGCTCTGGAGTTCCATGGCCCGATACTCCCATGCACGAAACGGCGCCGCGAGCTAAGCTTGTGAATACGTTCACAAGGTCGAGTGGAGATCGTGATGAGTCTGAAGCGCCCCCAGGTCATCATCATCGGTGCCGGTTTCGGCGGCCTCGCTGCAGCCCGAGCGCTGGCGAAGGCTGACGTTGACGTGACCGTTGTTGACCAACGCAACCACCACACGTTCCAGCCGCTGCTCTATCAGGTCGCCACGGCCGGGCTCGGGGTCGACGACATTTGTTATGCGACCCGAGGGATCTTCCACCGCCAAACAAACGCTCGGGCGGTGCAGGGCCGTCTGGTCGGACTGGACCCCGATGCGAAACGCATCACGCTCGATGGGGGAGCAGAGCTTGCCTATGACCACCTCGTCTTGGCGCTCGGTGCGGTTACCGCTGACTTCGGTGTGCCCGGTGTAGCCGAGTTCGGCTTCGGTCTGAAGAACGCCGAGGAAGCCCGTCAGATCCGCACCCACGTGCTCAAGCGGTTCGAGGCTGCGGAGCGGATGAGCGATCAGCGCCTGCGGGCTGCAGCGATGACGATCGTGATTGCGGGCGGAGGTCCGACGGGCGTCGAGATGGCTGGCGGGTTCGTCGAGCTGTTCGATCGAGTGCTCCGGCGAGACTTCCCCGAACTCAACGTCGACACAGCCCGAGTGGTGCTCGTCGAAGGACAGGACCGGCTACTCGGTGGATTCTCGGCTCGCCTCGGCGAGGCAGCACGCCGCCGCCTGGAATGGATGGGCGTCGAGGTCCGCACTGGCGTGAACGTTGCCGAGGTCGATGTGAGCAGCGTTCGTCTCGAGGATGACACGGTGCTGCACGCCGACACGCTCGTGTGGGCCGCCGGTGTGCGGGCCCACCCGCTCGCTGCTGCGCTCGATCTTGAGACAGGTCGAGGCGGCCGTGTGATCGTCGACGCAGAGCTCCGGGTGCCGGGGCACGCCGGGGTCTTCGCCATCGGTGACCTCGCTGCCGCAGTCGACGAAGACGGTGCGATGCTTCCGCAGGTGGCTCCGGTCGCACTGCAGGCCGGCCGCCATGTCGCTGCGACGATCACCGCCGCAGTCGATGGTTCGACCGGCCCCGGCACCTTTCGCTATCGAGACAAGGGATCGATGGCCACGATTGGGCGCAACGCCGCCGTGGTCGAGCTGCCCAAAGGCCTGCGCCTGACCGGCCTCCTGGGCTGGCTCGCCTGGCTCGTACTGCACCTCGTCATGCTCATCGGCTTCAGAAACCGGGCCAATGTGCTGGTCAACTGGGCGTGGAACTACCTGACCTATGACCGGGGTAGCCGCTTGATTATCGAAGCGGACGATCCGATCACCGAACCTGTGCCCCGCTGAGCGGTCGGACACGCCACCTCGGCGAAAGCGCTGGTGGGGCAGGTCGAAGGCGCCACGATCGTCGGTAGATTCAGCCCGTGCTTCTTGGCCTGCTCTTTCTCGTCATCGGCATTGGTCTGCTCACGGTTGCCGCAGACAAGTTCGTTGACGGCGCCAGTGCCGTCGCACATCGGTTCGAGGTTTCGCCGATCGTGGTCGGCGCGCTCATTATTGGTTTTGGCACGAGCTTGCCCGAGATGCTCGTGTCCGGCTTGGCTGCCGCCCAAGGCGACGCGGACCTTGGCGTCGGCAACGTCATTGGCTCCAACGTTGCGAACCTGACCCTGGTGCTCGGCTTCGCCGCGCTCATCACCGTCATCGCGTCGAGCGACGAAGTACGCAAGAACGAGCTGCCGTTGTGCGTCGGCTCGGTTGTGCTGTTCGCCGTGCTGGTGCAGGGCGGCTTCGCCCGATGGGAGGGCATCGTGCTCGCTGTCGCCCTCGTCGGCGCCTTGGCGATGATCGTCAAAGGCTCCCACGACGACGACACCGAACATGATCACGACGACGATGCCTCGCTCGCGAAAACGGCGACCGAGACGGTCCTCGGCTTGATCGGCACCGTCGGTGGCGCATGGCTACTCGTCGAAGGCGCCCTCGGCGTGGCTGACGAACTGGGCCTGACCGGTGGTTTCGTCGGTCTCACGATGGTCGCCATCGGCACGTCGCTTCCCGAGATGGTCACCGCAGTCGTCGCCGCTCGCAAAGGCGAGACCGAGCTCATCATCGGCAACCTGCTCGGCTCCAACATCTTCAACAGCCTGGCGGTCGGCGCCGTGCTCGGACTCGTCGGCCCGGGGCCGCTCGAGGACCAGAACCTGGCCGGTCTCGCCACGATCGTCATGGTCGTCGTGGTGCTGCTCGCAGCGGTGTTCTTGCTGACCGGCGGCAAGGTCGTTCGTTGGCAAGCCGTGCTGCTGTTGCTCATCTACGTGGCAACCATGCCGTTCACGGTCAGCACCGAACTGGACTGCGCAGAAGAACCCGAGGCCGTCGAGTGCGAACTCGAGACGGCGGGCACCTGACTCTGCCATCGGCAGGGCTGGAACGGCCGGGTAAGGCGTAGCCTCAAGGCGTGGCTGAGACGACTTCTGACGCACGTGAAGGTGCCGGCGCGCCTGCTGCGGATACGACCAGCGGCGGCACGTACTTCATCGAGACCCTGGGCTGTCCGAAGAACCAGGTCGACAGCGACAAGCTCGAAGGCACGCTGATCGCCGATGGCATGACACAGGCGTCGTTCGCTGAAGAAGCCGACCTCATCGTCGTGAACACCTGTGCGTTCATCGAGGAAGCCCGCCAAGAGTCGATCCATACGATCCTCGCCCTCGACAACGAACGGGCAGACGACGCCAAGCTCGTCGTGACCGGCTGCATGGCCGAGCGCTACGGCGATGAACTCGCCGAGGCGCTCCCCGAAGCTGACTCGGTCGCCGGTTTCGGCGTCCCGGTCACGATCGGCACCAAGCCCAAGGCGGCCCCGTCGCTCGACTTGCTGCATCTGCCCCGTCCCGCAGCGACCGCGCCGTGGGCCTATGTCAAGATCGCCGAAGGTTGTGACCGCAACTGCGGCTTCTGCGCCATCCCGACGTTCCGCGGTCCACAGCGCAGCCGCACGATCGACGACATCTGCACCGAAGTCGATCAGCTCGGCGCCCGTGAGATCGTGTTGATCGCCCAGGATCTCGCGTCGTTCGGACGTGACCAGGGCCAAGGCGAGAAGCAGATCGTCGAACTCGTCGAAGCGGTGGCCGAGCGGGCCCACTGGGTGCGCCTGCTCTACCTGTACCCGAGCGATCTCAACGACCGCCTCATCGACGCGATCCTCGCCACCGGCGTGCCGTACTTCGACCTGTCGCTGCAGCACGTGTCCCGCCCGCTCATGCGTCGCATGCGTCGGTGGGGGAACGGTGACCTGTTCCTTGAGCGCATCGAAGCGATCCGTGAACGCGAACCCGATGCGACCTTCCGCAGCAACTTCATCGTCGGCTATCCCGGCGAAACCGAAGAGGATCACGACCGTCTGATCGAGTTCGTCGACGCCGCACGACTCGACTGGTGCGGCTTCTTTTCGTACTCCAACGAAGAGGGAACCTACGCCGCCGACCTTGATGGCGAGGTCCCCGCCGAGCTCGTTGCCGAGCGTCTGGCCGAGCTGCGTGAGTCGCAAGACC